>JAHFHI010000088.1 GCA_023246995.1 Candidatus Omnitrophota bacterium | reverse complement strand
CCACTAAACCCGGTTTTTTGGCTCATGAACGAGCGCGAAAGTCTCGCCTACCTGAATTCCTTTCTCAATTTTGAGAGAATGCCGCTTGAGGCCTCCGGAGGCCTTTGGAACCTGGCCCGGATGAAGCGGCTCCTCGGGCATTTCAAGCATCCGGAAAAAAAATATTTTAGAGTCCTGATCGCCGGAACCAAAGGTAAGGGGTCCACGGGTTTTTTTCTGGAGTCCATATTAGAGGAAGCGGGATGGCGGAGCGGATTTTACTGCTCCCCGCATCTGGCGCACCCGAGGGAGCGCGTCCGGATAGGCGGCCGCATGATTTCAAGCCGCCTCTGGCTTGAATGCCTGCTTGAGATCAAGCGCGGCCTCCGGAGCTTCCGGCTTCCGGCCCGGCTTGGGACGCTTACTTATTTTGAAGTGATGACGCTTCTGGCCGCGCTGGCTTTTAAAAAAGCCGGCCTTAAGATCGCCATTTTTGAAGTCGGCATGGGCGGACGGCTGGATGCGACCAATGCCCTTGGCGCCAAGCTGGCGATTCTAACGCCGGTGGATTTTGACCATGAGGCGGTACTCGGCAAGACGCTTGGGCGTATCGCCGGTGAGAAGGCCGGCGTTATCGGCCGCGGCTGTGAGGTGATCACGGGCGTTCAGAAGCCCGAGGCCATGCGGGTCATTCAAGCCCGTGTCCGCCGTACGGCAAGCCGGCTTTTGAGAGCCGCTCCTTGTCGCCTTAAAACCGGGCTTTCCGGAGATTTTCAGAAAGCCAATGCCGGGCTTGCCCGGGAGGCCGCGAGGGTGCTGCGTAAAAAAGGCTTTACGATCCCGGATTCAAGCATCGCCGCAGGGATCGCGCGCCGCGGCTGGCCCGGCCGCATGGAGATTTTTAATCCGCTGGGCGGGCCCAGGATTCTTTTAGACGGCGCGCATAACCCGGTATCTACGCGCGCGCTTGCGCGCAACCTCCGGAGGCTTTTTAAGAAGCCGGCTAATCCGGTTCTGGTTTTTGCGGTGTCCCGGGATAAAAAATCAGACAGAATGCTTCAAGCGCTTGCCGGATTTTTTAAAGAAGCCGTCATAACCCAGACGGGCCAGGCGCGTTCGCGAGAAGTCCCGGTCCTTTTGGAGCAGGCCCGGAAATATTTTTACCGGCTTTGGGCCGAGGAGAACCCCGAACGGGCTTTGGCGCTTGCGCGCCGCCGCGCGGGCCGTTTGGGGTTCGTGGGGGTGACGGGATCTTTTTATCTGGTGGGAGCGCTTCGGAGGGTTCTTAAAAATGCCTGAAATCCGCCTTGACGATACGATTGCCGCCTTAGCCACTCCGGTCGGAGAATCGGGTCTTGCCGTGATCCGGATCAGCGGCAAAGAAGCCTTTAAGATCATCGGAAAAGTGTTCCGCTCTCCCAAGGGAAGACCCGAAGATTTTGCTTCCCACACGCTTCATTTGGGCAGGATCGAAGGCCGTGACGGGACACTCATTGATCAGGCCATGATCGCTCTCTTCCGCGGGCCCGGCTCCTATACCGGAGAGGACACGGTGGAATTAAGCTGCCACGGAGGGCTCGTGGTGGTCCGCAGCGTCCTTGATCGGGTGATCCAGGCCGGAGCGCGCCATGCCGAGGCCGGAGAATTCACGAAAAGAGCTTTTTTGAATGGACGTCTTGATCTTACGCAGGCCGAAGCGGTTTCGGATCTGATCCGCGCTAAAAGCCGGAAAGCCGCCGAGGCGGCCGCGCTTCAGCTTTCCGGGCAGGGACTCTCCGCCAAGCTCAAAAACCTCAAGGAGCGCATGCTTAAGATGTACGCTCATATGGAAGCTTTCCTTGATTTCCCGGACGAACACCTGGAGGTCTACAGCGATCAGGAGTTTGCCCGGGGGTTTTCCGGGCTGCGCGGGGAGATGACGGCCCTGCTTGAGGGTTTTCAAAGAGGGGCGCTTTTAAGGGAGGGCCTTACGGTGGCCCTGGCCGGCAAGCCGAATGTCGGAAAATCCTCCCTTTTTAACGCGCTTTTGGCCCGCGACCGGGCGCTTGTTTCCGAGTTTGCGGGCACCACCCGGGATGTGATCGAAGAGGCCCTTGAGATCCGGGGTTTTTATATGCGCCTGCTGGATACCGCGGGCCTTTCCGGAAATCTTTCGCATCCGCTTGAACGGATGGGCATGGAGCGCGCCAAAACGGCTCTGGCCGCGGCGGACCTCACGCTTTTTTTGGTGGATGCCTCCGCGCCGCCTGACACGGAGGATGCGGAGGCCTTTAAAGCGGTGGACCTGGAAAAACCGGTGGCCGTGATTCTTCACAAGATCGATCTCGGAGATAAAATATCCGGAGAGCAAACGAAACAATTTGGCGGGAACCCTGAAATGCTTAAAGTTTCAAGCAAGACCGGGGCGGGGCTTGAAGGGATTGAAGCATGGATCGAAAAAAAGATTTTGAGCGCCAAGATTGAAGCCACCCAAGCGCAGCTGACGCGGCTTCGCCACAAAAACGGAGTCGAGCAGGCCCTCGCGGCCGTTCAGCGGGCCGAGAAGGGATTTTTTCAAAAACAATCGCTTGAATTTGTGGTGCTGGAGATGAAAGAAGCGCTTGACGCGCTTCGAGAATTGGTCGGGGAAGTCTATTCGGAGGATCTTTTGGATGTTGTTTTTTCCGAATTTTGCATCGGGAAATAGGGAATTTAAAAATTTTCAGAGGGAAAACATTTTTTTCTTTGACACGGCATGCTTCTCTGCATAAAATGCACTCCGCTTCGAGAAATTTTACGATCATTGATTTTTTAGGCGCAGGGAAAAAGATCCCAAACCAATTTTCAGCAGCGTGAAAAAATATTCGCACGAGAAGCTGAAACATTCCGGTAGGATAACCGGCATGCCGCAAACGGCATGCGACAAAAAATCCCAGCAGGAAATTTAATTTAAGGTTTTTAGCGACTTGAGACGATCTACCTTCTGTGGCACTATATATAGTGGGATGAATTGACGCAATTCGCTATATATAGACAAATCCCCGAAAAGTTTTAAAAAGATTTTAACCAGGATTTAAGGATAAAGAGAGGCTCCCATGAGCGCCAAATTAGAAAAGAAATCATCGGTTCGTGAGTTTTCGCAGCCCCAGCCTGACGGCGGGCTTTCAATTATGCGGCGCTTTACAACGGCCGGAGAAAATCCTCTTGATGAAATCCGATACGCCAAAAGGACTTCGGTGATCACAAACCCCGACGGTTCCGTAGTTTTCAAGATGGAAAACGTCGAGGTGCCCGAAGACTGGAGCCAGCTCGCAACTGACATTATTGTTTCCAAATATTTTCGCAAAGCCGGAGTCGAAGGCGCGGGGCATGAGACAAGCGCACGGCAGGTCGTCTACAGGATTGCTCACGCGATCCGTCTTGCGGGGGAAGGGTTCGGAGGCTACTTTAAATCCGAAGAAGACGCGCAGGCCTTTGAAGACGAGCTTCTCCATCTTCTGATCACCCAGAAATGCGCTTTTAATTCTCCGGTCTGGTTCAACTGCGGACTTTTTCACGCCTACGGAATCGAGGGGAGCGGCGGTAACTGGCATTGGGACGCGGAAACCGGCAGCATTAAAGAAACGACCGATGCTTATTCCCACCCCCAGTGCTCGGCCTGCTTTATCCAGTCCGTGGGCGATGATTTGATGTCGATTTTTGAGCTCGTCAAATCCGAGGCCCGGCTTTTCAAGTATGGCTCGGGCACGGGCACTAACTTTTCAAAGCTCCGGGGCCGGCAGGAAAAACTTTCCGGCGGCGGGACCTCCTCGGGCCTCATGTCCTTCCTTGAAGTCCTGGATCGCGGCGCCGGGGCCACCAAATCCGGCGGGACGACCCGCAGGGCGGCCAAGATGGTCTGCCTTGATATGGACCATCCCGAGATCGTGGATTTTATCAATTGGAAAGTACGTGAAGAAAAGAAGGTGGCGGCGCTGATCGCGGCCGGATACCCGAGCGATTTTAACGGCGAGGCCTACAAAACGGTTTCCGGGCAAAACTCCAACAATTCGGTGCGGATCAGCGATGAATTCATGCACGCCTATTTAAATGACGGGACCTGGCAGACGAAATTTCGCACCACGGGCCAGGTTTCCGACACCTATAAGGCGCGCGACCTTATGAATCAGATTGCCTACGCGGCATGGGGCTGCGCCGACCCGGGCGTTCAGTTTGACAGCATCATTAATGATTGGCACACGAGCGCCGGCACGGGCCGTATTAATGCCTCTAACCCCTGCTCGGAATACATGTTCCTGGATGACACCGCCTGCAATTTAGCGTCGGTTAACCTGATGAAATTTCTGAACCCGGACGGAAGCTTTGATGTTGAAGGCTACCGCCATACGATCCGGATTTTTATCATGGCCATGGAAATTATCGTGGATTTTGGTTCCTACCCGACCCAGAGCATTGCCAAAAACAGCCATGACTACCGGCCGCTTGGAATCGGTTATGCCAATCTAGGGTCCCTTCTTATGGTAAGCGGGATTCCGTATGACAGCC
Organism: Candidatus Omnitrophota bacterium; assembly: GCA_023246995.1. Classification (GTDB taxonomy): domain Bacteria; phylum Omnitrophota; class Omnitrophia; order Omnitrophales; family Aquincolibacteriaceae; genus JAHFHI01. The sequence goes on along the minus strand of JAHFHI010000088.1, from coordinate 1,684 downwards.
CGCAGGCGCTCGCGATCGGATCGGCGCTGACAGCCATTCTGACCGGCCATTCTTATAAGACCTCGGCCGAGATCGCGGCTTCCAAAGGACCTTTCCCGGGTTACCCTCAAAACAAGCAGTCCATGCTCAAGGTCATCGGCAAGCACCGCGATGCGGCTTATAAGATTTCCCGTGAGCACTGCTGGGATGATATCCTTCTTGCCGCGCAGGAGGATTGGGATGAGGCGCTTAATCTCGGCAAAAAATACGGATATCGCAATGCCCAGGCCTCGGTGATCGCCCCCACCGGAACCATCGGGCTTTTAATGGACTGCGACACCACCGGCATCGAGCCTGATTTCGCGCTCGTGAAGTTCAAAAAGCTGGCCGGGGGCGGGTATTTTAAGATCATCAACCAGTCTGTTCCCCAGGCCCTGGAAAAACTTGGTTATGACAAAGCCGAGGCCGAGGATATCGTCGAATATATCAAAGGCACTTCGCGGCTTGAAGGCACACCCTGGATCAACCACGAGACGCTCCAGGCCAAGGGTTTTTCCCCCGAGGATCTGGCCAAAGTCGAAGCCCTGCTTCCCTCGGTCTTTGATCTTTCCTTTGCTTTCACCAAGTGGACGCTTGGGGAGGAGACCTTTAAAAGGCTCGGCTTTAAGCCCGAAGATTACAACAAGCCCGGTTTCAATCTGCTGGAGGCTTTGGGTTTTTCGAAAGCCGAGACCGAGGAGGCCAATAACGTCATCTGCGGCATGATGACCATTGAAGGCGCCCCGCATCTCAAACCCGAACATCTGCCGATTTTTGACTGCGCCAATAAATGCGGTAAGTACGGCAAGCGCTATCTTGAGGCCATGTCGCATGTGCGCATGATGGCCGCGGCCCAGCCGTTTATTTCCGGCGCGATTTCAAAGACTGTGAACCTTCCGCATGAGGCAACGGTCGAAGAGATCGAAGAGATTTATGTCGAAGCCTGGAAGCTCGGCTTGAAGGCCGTCGCCCTCTACCGGGACGGTTCCAAACTTTCCCAGCCGCTTAATACCTCGAAGGAAAGCGATAAGAAAGAAGAGAAAAAGGCGGCGTCCGCCGCGCACCCGCACGCCCTTCAGCGCCGGCGCCTTCCTAAAAAGCGCCGCGGCATTACGCTTGAAGCGCGCGTGGGCGGACAAAAAGTCTATCTTCGGACCGGGGAGTATGACGACGCCACGATCGGGGAGATCTTCGTCGACATTCATAAAGAGGGCGCGGCATTCCGCTCGATTATGAACTGTTTTGCCATCGCCGTCTCTCTCGGGCTTCAATACGGCGTGCCGCTCGAGGAATTCGTGAATGTGTTTACCTACACCCGCTTTGAGCCGCAGGGCGCGGTCGATCATCCGAATATCAAATTTTCGACCTCCATCGTGGACTTTCTTTTCCGGGTGCTCGGGATGGAATACCTGGGCCGCACGGATTTTGTTCAGGTGCAGCCGGACCCCGCGAATCTGGAAGTGAGCAAGCAGCAGGTTGTCCCCGCGATTAACACACCGGTCGTTATCCCGCAGGAAGCCGAATCCAAGCCCCAGCATAGTAAGCCTGGGAAAAACGGCAACGGCAAAAACCGTGTCGCGGATCTTCAGGCCGCAAATACCGGCAACGCCCTTGATGATCACCTCGGGACCATGATGGGTGACGCGCCCTTTTGCTCAAGCTGCGG
>JAHFHI010000087.1 GCA_023246995.1 Candidatus Omnitrophota bacterium | reverse complement strand
TCAAAAAAAATCTTCTCGCCGCGCTCCAAAAATCAGGTCTCAAACTCGGCATCGCCACGGGGCGGCCGCGTTTGGAAGCCCATTACGCGCTGAAACACTTCGAGGTTCTGGATTTTTTTGAGGCCATCACCACCATGGATGATGTCAAGACCGCCGAAGAAACGGCAAAAAAATCACTCCGCAAGCCCCACCCTTTTTCCCTGCTCGAGACCGCCCGCAAGCTCGCCCCGGCGGGCCGGTTTGTCTACGTAGGCGATCTTCCCGATGATATTTTGGCCGCGAAAAAAGCGGGCTCGGAAATCAAAATGCTCGCGGCCGCGTTTCCCTGGTACGCGGCAGCCCCCAAAAACGCGCTTTCTCAAATTGAGAAGATGAAACCGGATTTTATTCTGAAGAGTCCTTCCGACCTGCTCAAGCTCGCGCGTTAAAGCGCGATGGAGCGGCGCAGAAGTTTGGTCCCGGCCCCGAGAAGGGCCAGATTCGGGAACCAGTAGGCAATCACCGCCGGAAGGTAACCCTCCACCGCGACCGTTTTGGCCCCGACGAAGAGAATGTAATAAAGGCTTGCCGCGCCCATTGAAATCGCGAAGCTCAAAACGATTTCCCCGCGCTGAACGAGCATCGCCACCGGAATCCCGAGAAACACGAAAATAAAACATCCGAAGGCGAAGGCAATCCGGTGATGGAAAGCGCTCCATATTTCGCGGCGCTCCTCGGGCGCTTTTTCCCGGGACGCTCGGATCAAAAGTTCGGCCAGGCTCAAATCGCGCATTTTCTTTTTCATCTGCCGGAGGTCCTCCTGCCCGAAGGTGGGAAATTCATAGGTCTTGAATTGGATGGCCTGCACACTTGAGCCCTGGGAGTCGGAAACGCTTCCGTCGTAGAGCTTGATCTGCATGGCAGGTTCCCCGGGCAGGCTCACCATCTCGCCGCGCTCGGCGATGATCGTGCGTACCGGTTTTTCGGAATCCGAGGTTTCATAGGCGACGATATCGCGCAGGCGGTTGCCTTCGACTTGCTTGGCCAGAAACACGATCGTGTCGCTAAGTTTCACAAAACGCCCGGCTTCGACAAGCGCGGCCGGGTGCTGGAGGAGCAGCTTTTTGGTGGTGCGCCGCAGCTCAAAACCCGCTCGGGTCGTGACCTGGTCATTGAAAACGAACATGAGAAAACTCATGACCAATCCGGCTCCCAATGCTGGGACAATAACCAGCATCGGATTGATGCCCGAGGCTTTGATCGCCCGGATTTCATTATTCTGCGAAAGCCCGCCGAAGACGATCAAAACCGCGGTCAGGATACTGGTCGGCACGGTGTAACTGACCATTTCGGGCAGAGCGAGCGCAATCACCCCGAAGGTCTCGAGCATAGGCACCCCGCGGCCGATGATGAAATGCGCGGCCTTCACAAGATAGCCCGCCATGAAAATGAAATTGAGCGTCAGGATGCAGATCGCGCAGGGAAAGGCCAGTTCGCGCAGGACGTAGCGCTGGAGGATCTTCATCCGGTGTTCCTCAAACCATGGGCCACGCCGTTAATCGAGAGATGAACCGCGCGCTCGATTTCCTCGCGGTGCCGGGGGTTGGGTTTGCGAAGCTCTTTTAAAAGCAGAACCTGGGCATAACTCAAGGGGTCCACATAGGGATTACGCAGGCGGATCGAGTGCTGAAGCGAATAGGCGTTGTCCAGAATCTCCTCCTGCTGGGTGATGGATAAAATAGCCTCAAGAGTGCTTTCAAACTCCTTGACGACGATGCCATGATACTTTTCGCGGCAGGCCGTATCCTCCACGAGACCCGCGTAATGCCGGGCGATATGCATGTCAGCTTTCTGGGTGCTCATCTGCATGAAATCCACCAAGGCCGTGAAAAAGGGCCATTCCTGATAGATCTCGCGCAAAACGCCCAGGCCCGGAATCCCCCGGTTCCCGAGATAGGCCTCGACGGCCGAGCCGAAGCCGAACCAGCCCGGGATCGTCTGCCGCGATTGCATCCAGCTGAAAACCCAGGGAATCGCGCGCAAATCTTCAAAACGTCCGGCCTCACGGCGGGCCGACGGTCTCGAACCGATGTTGAGCCTGGAAATCTCTCCGATCGGCGTGGAACCGTTGTAGTATCGCAAAAATTCTTCCGAACCGTCCACTAAATTGCGGTAAGCCTTGAGTGAATTTTCGGAAAGCTCTTCCATGACGGGCTGCCAGGCCTTGAGTTTGGCCGGGGGCTTGTCATCAAGGAGGCTTGCCGCGACCACGGCTGAAATGACGAGCTCAAGATTTCTTTCGGCGATCACCGGGTTGGCATATTTGGAGGAAACCACCTCGCCCTGCTCCGTCATTTTGATGCGCCCGCCGAGCGTTCCCTTCGGTTGGGCCATGATGGCTTGATTGGTCGGGCCTCCTCCGCGGCCGATGGTTCCGCCTCGGCCGTGAAATAATGTCTGCTTGATCCTGAAGCGCTGCGCGGTCTCGCTTAGCTCCGTCTGCGCCTTGTAAAGACACCAATTGGCCGTCAGGAACCCCCCGTCTTTATTGGAGTCGGAGTAGCCGAGCATCACTTCCTGGGCTCCCCCGAAACGCTCAAGATGTTTTCGGTAAACCGGAATTTCATAAAGAGTGGCCATCACCCCCGGAGCCGCGCTTAGGTCTTCGATCTTCTCAAAAAGAGGCACCGCCATGAGGTGTTCGTTGCCGGTTTCATAGGCAAGCCAGAGAAGGGCCAGCACATCCGAGGGGTTCTTGGTCATGCTTAGGATATAACGGTCTCCGGCCTGGACTCCGAAATTTTCGCGAATCTGGCGCACGGCCTTGAAGGTATCGAGAATCTCGCGGGTTTCGGGCGACAAAAATGCCGGTTCCGGGAGCGTATGCGGCGCGCCGGAAATAAGTTTCATGAGAAGGGCCTGCTTCAGATCCTCCCCGAGCTCCTGATAAGGCCTGCCCCCGAGCCCGGTTTTTTCAAGAATCTCGGAGACCGCCGCGAGGACCGCCTGGACATTGTCGCGCATGTCGAGTTTCGTCAGGTGAAATCCGAAAAGTTCTACCGAATCCAAAAAAGCGTCAATCCTGCCTGCCAGGTAAGTCCCCTTGTTTTTTCGAATCGCGTGGGCAAGAACACGCAAGTCTTCCTTTAAATCCTCAACACCGGGGTAATAAGCCTCGATCGTATCATCGGGCGCGGTGCGGCGTTCCACCTCAAGGGCGTTTAAGCGCAGGGTGTTGATAAGTTTCCTTTGGATAAAGGTGATTTTTTTTCGGCACGGCTCTTCCCGGCTCTTTTCCTTCATGGCCAAAGCGAATCTGGGAAGCACCTGGGCATCCTCCCGGATCGATTCCTGAAGTTTGGAGCTTGCCCCGACAAGGTGGATGGACTGGCTGAAATCCTCGAGCAAAACATTCAGGGTGCTGATGTATTTACGCAGGATCAGGTCCTTCTGCCGGCGGATGGCTTCGAGCGTGACCTTGTGGGTCACGAAAGGATTGCCGTCCCGGTCTCCGCCGACCCAGGACCCGAACCGTAGAAAAGGACGGAAGGGAATCTTTTTGCCGTAGGCTTTCTCAAGCAGGCGGTGAAAGCGCCTTAAGGTCGCGGGCAGTACCTCAAAAAGGACTTGGTCGAGATAGAAAAGCCCGTTATCAACCTCATCCAAAACGGTCTGGCGCCGGCGTCTAAGCTCGTCGGTCTGCCAAAGAAGCGTCATCTCCTCGCAAATTTTGGTCTCGGTTTCCTGGCGCTCGCGCGGGCTCAAGATCCGGAACTCCTGGTCAAAAAGGAGCCGGTCGATGGCGAAAATTTTCCCGAGAATCGAACGGCGCTGGGCCTCGGTCGGATGCGCCGTAAGCACGAGCTCGATCGAGAGCTGGGAGAGGAATTTCTCGAGCTTTGAAAAAGGCACGCCGTCGTCCTTGATTTTCTGGACGATATGTTCGATGGAGCCCGGCTGCACCGCGCCCTGCGTCTCATAGGCGCGCTTGCGCCGGATCCGGTGTTTTTCCTCGGCCAGGTTCACAAGCTGAAAATAAACGGTAAAGGCCCGGATGAGCCTGGTCTTTTTAGGCAGATCAAGCGCGCTGATTTTTTTTAGAAGCTCGGCTTCAAGCGCGGGGCTGTAGCGCCGCCGCAAATCCTTGGCGCTTTGGCGGACCGACTCAACGAGCTCGACAAAGGCCTTGCCCTCCTGCTCGAGGAGGACTTTACTCAAACAGTCGACCAGATAGCGGACTTCCTGGTGGAGCGGTTTCAGTTTTTCTTCGCTGTTTTTTTTATCTTTCATAAGAGGATGGCCGCAGGGGCCTCTGCGCAATCTTGTATGCCACAGCTTTCGGATTCTTGCAAGCCAAAAACCGGGAAGGATTCCCGGTCAAAAAATTCAGGAAGGTGTTAGACGCTGAAGGATTCCCCGCAGCCGCAGGTTTTGGAGGCATTGGGGTTCACGAATTTAAAACCTTTTTCCTTGAGGGTGTCGGCATAATCGAGCATCATGCCGTCCAGATAAAGATAGCTTTTGGGGTCCACGAAAACCTTGAGGCCGTCGAAATCAAACTCGCTGTCTTTTTCCTTTTTCAGGTCAAAATCCATGAAATAAGAGAGGCCGGAACACCCGCCCCCCTTGACCCCCACGCGGAGGCCCACGCCGGGCCGGTTTTCCTTCTCGGCCATACGCTTGATTTCCGCCACTGCCTGGGGAGTTACCGATACTGCCATGGTCATAAATCTCCTTAAACTGAATAATAACAGATAGAAGTCATTCTACGCCAACCCGGGTCTTAAATCAAACGCTAAGAACCCGGAGCGAGACCGGAGAGTTTCCTAAGCTTTTTTACGGCATCGATCACCCTTTCGGCCGCGTAATCGATCTCCTCGGCAGTGTTGAAACGGCCGATCCCGAAACGTAAAGCCGTATGGGTCCGCTGCCCGTCAATCCCAAGCGCTTTCATCACATACGATGCCTCGGGAATTCCGGAGCTGCAGGCTGAAGACGCGGAAACCGCCAGGTCCTGCTGAAGCGCGGCCATAAGCGCCTCGGGTTCAATATAAAGGAAGCTAATATTCAAATTTCCGGCCAAACGGTGCTGCGGATGCCCATTTACAAAAGCATCCCCGAGCCCGGCGAGAAGCGCTTTTTCAAGCCGGTCGCGCAGGGACTTTACGCGGCGGTTTTCTTCGTCCATGGACCGCCCGGCAATCTCGCAGGCTTTGGCTAAGCCCGCGATGGCCGGGACATTGAGCGTTCCGGAGCGAATCCCCTTTTCATGCCCCCCGCCGTGAAAAAGCGGCGCAAGTTTCACCCGTGGACGTTCAGAACGCGCATAAAGCACGCCCACCCCCTTGGGCCCGTACATCTTGTGCGCAGAGAAAGACAGGAGATCGATGCCCATTTGATTCACGTCAATCGGAATCTTTCCGGCCGCCTGCGCGGCGTCGACGTGAAAAAAAATCTCCCTTTTCTTGGCGATACGGCCGATTTCCTCGACCGGCTGAAGCGTCCCGATTTCGTTATTGGCGAGCATGATCGAAAGGATCGCGGTCTCGGGCCGGATGGCCCGCTCAAGCGCCCCGGGGTCCACGCGGCCCGTGGAATCTACATCAAGATAGGTGACTTGAAATCCCTTTGTCTCAAGGTATCGGCACGGCTCAAGCACGGATTTGTGCTCGGTCGTCTGGGTGATCACGTGCGCCGTTTTCAGGCGAAGCGCCTCAAGGCATCCTTTCAGCGCAAGATTGTTCGATTCCGTGGTGCCGCTCGTGAAAATAATCTCGCTCGCGCTTCGCGCCCCGATAAAAGCGGCGACGGTGCGGCGCGCCTCGTCCACGATCTCCTGCGCGCGCCAGCCGAAGGGATGACTCTGGCTTGCCGGGTTGCCGAATTCGCCGCGCAGCGCCGGAAGCATGGTTTCAAGCACCTCCGGGTCGACCGGAGTTGTCGCGTGATGATCCAAATAAATCGGCAAATTCATAACCGAAAAATTCCTTTCAAAAAAGCTTGGCAATTAAATACTGATCTCGAGTTTGACATTCCCCCCTCTCCCCTTGGGGAAGAAAGATATTCTAAAAAAAACGCCAAACTCAAATAATGATTTCAATCATAGGATTCGCCGCGCGAGGTGTCAAGCCATGCGGGTTTTAAGGAAGAATCAAAAGAGGCTTGAAGGGAAACTCGCGACCGGCTGCTCTTTTTTGAGCAGGCTCGCGCTTGCGGCTTTCCACGAAACGGGGATTTCGTAGGTTTT
>JAHFHI010000086.1 GCA_023246995.1 Candidatus Omnitrophota bacterium | reverse complement strand
AGCGTGGCGTCTTGAAATCTCCTCATCCCCGCCTTCTCCCCTTAGGGGAGAAGGGGATGCCTATGAAAAACGCAGAACTCAAGGACGCAGTTTATGAGGGGACTCACAACCCCGGAGGGGTTAAAAGAAGAGCAGCAAAGGACGATTGCTTCGCCGCGCAGGCGATACGGTCTGCTCGCGCGTGTGCTTTTTGGGACACTGGAGCTCCTTTACGGCCCCAGGAAGACGCTTTCTAAATTTAAGGTCCTGGAAGTGATCGCCCGCGTGCCTTATCAGGCCTGGGAGCATGTGGCCTATATCGCCATGACCCATACCTATAAAACGCCTTCCTTCGCCCGGCGGGTTTTTGAATTTGTTAAGGAATCCAGGGCCCAGCAGGATAACGAGCAGTGGCACCTTCTTATCCTGGAGGAGCTTGTCCAGCGAAAGGGGATTCGCGAGAATTTTTTTCTCTGCCGTATTCTCCCCCAGTTTATGGCTTTCTTTTACTACCACGTAAGCTGGCTTCTTTATGTGATGAAGCCCGCCTGGAGTTATGCCCTGAACGCGGATTTTGAGGATCACGCGGAGCATGAATATATGGCGTTTGTGAAGGAAAATCCGGCTTTTGAAACCGAGTCTTTTGAAAGCGAGTTTAAAGCGGACTACGGGTCTTACGAAAACATTGCGGATCTTTTCAGGCGTATCGGTCTTGATGAGCGGCTTCATAAGGAAGAAAGCCTGGCGCGGATCGCGCAGGCAAGGTTTTCCTGAAGCGGGGAAGCAGACCCCGCGCCTAGTTTACGCTCGCTATTTTGGAGTTGTTCGATAGAATAAGGGTTAATGCGAGCTCGTAGATTAAAAATCCGCAATCTTAAGGTTCTCCTCAAACGAGCGAGCCGTTTATGATCAAAAAAACCCCCAAACTAGCGCTCAAGAAGAGGTCTAAAAAAGCTCTGCCCCGGCATGCCCATGCCGGGGCTTGTCCTCCGGCATGCCGGATAGGCGGCAGTAAACGGGAGTTTGTGATCGAGGAAAAATCCGGCCCGGCTTCCGGCGCCCCGCTTGACCTTCGCAAGATTCCCTTATTTCAGGATTTCAGCGCAAGCGAGCTTGAAAGCATTAAGACCAGTCTCCGGGAACGGACCTTTGAAAAAGGAGAGATCATCGTCGCGGAGGGAAATATTTGCGAGCGGATTTTTATCGTACTCAAAGGCAGAGTCAAGCTTTACCGCACCTCTTCGGAAGGGCGTGAGCAAACGCTTGAAGTCCTGGATCCCTGCAACACCTGCGCCTGCAACCCGGGTTCCTGGACCTGGCAATGCCCGATGACGGCCGAGGCCGCGACCCCGTGCAGAATTCTTTATCTTTCGAGGGATGACTACAACCGGCTGGTTGAGCGAAATCCGCATTTTCTGCACGCCTTAAACAGGGTGTTTGCCGAAAGGCTGGTGCGCTTGAGTTCGCTGATCGAGGAAGTTTCCTTAAAAGACGTTAAAAAGAGGCTCGTGAAGTTCCTCCTCGATATGCTCGCGGCTAAGCAGGTCCGCCCGGGCGCTAATGAAGTCCTCTTTATTCCCTTTACCCGGGAGGATCTGGCCCGGAGAATCGGCGCGGTGCGCGAAACCGTGGCCCGCCAGCTTCACCAGTTGAAAAAAACGGGTTTGATTGACCTCGAAAGCCACCAGATTATTATCCGCGACAAAGAAGGCCTGGCCAAGCTCCTGGATTAAGCCGGGGTTTCCTCTTGCAATAAACATCCTTCCCTGTGACACCGGTCACAGATGTCCTCCGCCCGGTCCGGCTATGATTCCCTTGTGAGAAGAAAGAAAAAGGGGGCGGTCAAATTGGAAGCAATGCCGGGGCTGCGGTCTTTTCATCATCTCGAAAATGAGCACGGACTGATTCTGCGCCAGGTGGAGATTTTTGAGGAAGCCTTAAGCCGCCTTCATTATGAAGGCAAGCCCCGGCTCGGAGAAAATCTCAAGCGCCTGAACCGGGTGCTGACCTTTTTTGAGTCCCACCTTCCGAAGGTTTTTAAAATAGAAGGGGGCGTATTTTTCCCTTTTGTGAGAAGGCATGTCCCAAAGCTTGAGGCCGCGACGCGCATGCTCGAGGAAGACCACCGCCGTATCCGCGGCCAGCTTAAAACTTTCGAGGCTTGGCTCGGTCGTTATCAAAAGGCCTGTCAGAAAGGTTCCGAAGGCTACCCGGCCCGGCGGCTTCGGGAAACGGGCGCTTATCTGGCATGTTTTTTAAAGACGCACCTTGAAGCCGAAAAAGCCACGGTTTGCCGGACGGTCCACGCAGAGCTTTATCCCGAAGAAAAGGCCCTGCTCCGGTCCCAAATGAAGGAGGGGCAAAAAAATGCTTCCATTCCCCGAGGGCGCTTGCGAAAATGAAAAACCTTACCCCTATCTGGTGGTCGTAACGGAAGGAGTGGATGTTATGCGGCGGGATGTCGTAAAAAACGGCGGGATCAAAAAAGAAGAGCTGCGGGCGATCATGGAGGGGCTCATCCGCGAAATTGAGGAAGAGGATATCGGGATCAGCCTTTTTTCCACTTTTTATCAGACTGAAGACGAACTGCAGTTTTTTAAAAAAGAAGACCGTGAGATTGTCCTGAAGACGCTGAAGAGGCTCTCGGAGGACAGCAAACGGCACAAAGAAATCCTAAGGCGGATCATTTTTCTGCTGGAGAAAAAATATCATGAAAAATGAATATTTGAAGACGCTCTGGACGCTGCGCTTTGAGAAAATTAAAGCCGGAGAAGACGACGCCGCCTGGAAGTACCAGGAAATCCTGGATCAGTGTCTTCCGGAATTCGGCCGTGACGCCGAGATTACGACCCTCCTCGGACAGCTTGTACATGAAGAGCGGTTTCATAAAAAGCTTGCTGAAGACTTGATCAAGATATGCCATCGCAATCATCCCGAGATTACGGTGCTCGGCGCATGAGCTGCGTAAGATTGGAGCGCGATGAACACCCTTCAGGAAAAACAGAAAACCCTCAAGGCTTTATGGGAACCGCGGAGCATTGCGGTGGTCGGCGCCTCCAGGCGCCCGGAAACCGTGGGGTATGCGGTTTTAAGCAATCTTGTAAACGGGGGATTTAAGGGGAGTATTTTCCCGGTCAATCCCAAAGCTGATACGATTGCGGGTTTGAAGTGTTACCCTGCCTTGGAAAATGTGCCCGGCCCGGTGGATTTAGCCGTAATTATTGTCCCTGCCGGCGGGGTGGCGGATGTCCTCCGGACTTGCGCCGTTAAAGGGGCCGGCGCTGCGGTTGTGATTTCAGCCGGGTTCCGCGAAGTGGGGCCCGAAGGCGCCCGGCTTGAAAAGGAAATTTTAGCGCTCGCGCGCCAGGCCGGTCTAGCGCTTCTCGGGCCCAATTGTCTTGGTCATATCAATACCGATCCCGAGGTCATGCTGAACGCCAGCTTCTCACGGACGATGCCCCGGGCCGGGAATATCGCCTTTGTCTCTCAAAGCGGGGCCCTTTGCGCCGCCATTCTCGATTACGCAAAAGGGAAAAATATCGGATTCTCGAAGTTCGTGAGCCTCGGAAACAAAGCCGACATCCATGAGCTTGATATGCTCCGGTATCTCAAAGACGATCCCGAAACGGACGTCATCTTAATGTATCTGGAGGACCTGGTAAACGGCCGCGCATTTATCGAGATGGCCCGTGAGATTACCGGGGAGATGGCCCCTTCCAAGCCCATTCTTGTGATTAAATCCGGGCGCACGCCCCAGGGAGCACAGGCCGCCAGCTCGCACACCGGTTCCCTCATGGGCTCGGACGAGGTTTATGACGCTATTTTTTCGCAGGCCGGGGTTCTGCGGGTGGACTCGGTCGAAGAAATGTTCCATTTCGCAGTGGGTTTTGCCAACCAGCCCGTTCCGAGAGGCAAGTCGGTCGCGATTGTGACCAACGCCGGCGGGCCCGGCATCATGGCCACCGACGCCTGCGTGCGCTACGGCCTTGAAATGGCGAAATTCTCATCCGTAACAACCGCAAAGCTGCGTGCCGCGCTTCCGGCCACGGCGAGTGTGGCCAACCCCATTGACGTGATCGGGGATGCCCGGCATGGCCGTTATGAAGCCGCGCTTGCGGCCGCCTTCGAAGACCCGGCCGTGGATTCGGTGCTGGTCATTTTGACCCCGCAGGCCATGACCGACATCGAAGAAATCGCGCGGGTGATCGTGGAGGCGGACCAAAAATATGACAAGCCCGTCTTTGCCGCGTTTATGGGGATCGTCGATGTTTCCGCGGGCGCGCGAATCCTCGAAGAGCATCATGTCCCCTTGTACACTTTTCCGGAGGAAGCCGCGCGAACCCTCGGGGCCATGGCCCGTTATAAAGACTGGACGGACAGGCCTCGCACGGAGGTCAAAAACTTTCCGGCTGACAAAGAAAAAACGCGGGAGATTCTTGGGAGTGCCCTTCAAAGCCGCCGTTATTTCCTGACCCCTGATCAATCCATGGAAGTTTTTAAAGCCTACGGATTTCTGGTCCTGCCTTTTGGCCTTGCCGGGTCGGAAGCCGAGGCCGCGGCTCACGCGCTGCGGATCGGCTATCCTGTGGCCCTCAAGATCGTTTCCCCGGAGATTATCCACAAGTTTGACGTGGGCGGGGTATCGCTCGGCATCGCCGATGAAGAGGCCCTTCGGGCGGCCTACCGGAAAATGATGCGTTCCATCGCCGGACAGTCCGGCCATTACCGGATTGACGGCATTTTTGTCCAGGCCATGGCCGCTCGTGGTTGGGAAGTGATTTTAGGCATGAAACGCGATCCCCATTTCGGGCCGATTCTGATGTTCGGATTGGGCGGAATCTATGTCGAGGCTTTAAAGGACGTGACTTTCCGGCTTGCGCCGGTTCGGGAATTCGGGGCCCGGCGGATGATCGAATCGATCAAGGCCTACGCGCTTCTAAAAGGCGTGCGGGGTCAGAAACCTTCCGACATAACGGCCATCCTGGAAGCCCTTGAGCGGCTTTCGCAGCTCGCGTGCGATTTTCCGGCAATCAGCGAGATTGACATTAACCCCTTGATGGTTTATGGCGAAAGCCAAGGCGCGGCGCTTGCCGACGCGCGCATTATTTTAAATCCAACCGAAGAGAGGTGATTTTTATGGGAGAGCTCGGAAAAGTTAAATCGCTTTTGGAAACCCTGGCCTACGGAGAAAAGAGCTGCAAATGTTTAAACGGCGCCGTCCGGGGGAGGGGGCCCTTTGTGACGATTTCAAGGCAGGCGGGAGCCGGAGGAAACAGTCTGGCCAAGGAAATTCTGCGTCAGCTGCGGGAACGCGAGGGACCGCTGCTTTCGGGTTGGCAGAGTTTCAACCAGGAGCTCTGTAAAAAAATTACCGAGGAACCCGGACTCAATGTTTCCTTAAAGTCCTTGCTCGACTCCGAATATCATTCCGAAATCGAAGACATGCTTGAGGAAATCGTGACCGGCTCAAGCCCGCAGGATGCGGTCAACAAAAAGATCTTTGAATTGATGCGCACGCTCGCGGTTTTCGGCAAGGCCATTCTGGTGGGGCGCGGAGGGGTGTGCCTGACCCGGGACCTGCCGCTTGGTGTTCATGTTCGTTTGGTGGCGCCTCTTGAGGTGCGCGTCAAGAGAATGGGAGGGCTATTGGGGCTTAACCCGAAAAAGGCATGCGAGCTCGTTAAGACCCAGGACCGGGCGCGGGCGAAATTCGTGAAACGCTATTTTGACCGCGATATTGAAGACGCGCTTCTTTATGACGCGGTCTGGAATACCGGGACGACCCCGATAGACCAGATCGCAAAAGCCGTCGTGGGAATGATTGAAAGCAAGGCCTGTCTTTGCATGCAGGAGGAGGGCAGGTTTCTTGTCAAAAGGGGTTGACCCCGCCCTTGATAGCGGGTTTGGGGCGCTGCGTCATTGGGCGCGGCTCCCATCCGTTGCGAGGGAGCTTTGAAAAATACCGCATGGGCTTTCTTCAGGAGTTTTCACAAAAGACCGCATGGGGCGTTGCGGGAAATTTCGCCTGCTTGGAGAGAGAAAAAACAGCCTCTTCTGCGAAGTGACCCACATCACATTTTAAATGCCGGGCTTCTGGTAGATTATGAGTGGAGGCTCCTTAAGAGAGCCTCGGGAGGTGCGCCATGAAACTTTTTCTATGGCTGTTGCTTCTGGTGAGCATGAATCCGTTATACGCCTTGGGATTCGAACCCGGATGGCAGGAGGATGCGCGCGTCCAGATGCAGGAAAG
>JAHFHI010000085.1 GCA_023246995.1 Candidatus Omnitrophota bacterium | reverse complement strand
ATGGTGACAATTCCGATCGGACCGGACATCATTTTAAAAGAGATTTTTCCCATGAGAAGATAAAAAATGGCCTTGTGCGTCGTAGCCGTCAAAAAGAGTTCGGTCTCCCAGGCGACACGCAGGGACTCCAAAAATCCGAATTTCTCAAACCGGTTGGCCTTAGGGTCCGGCGTGATCCCGAGCCGCTTCAAGGTTACTTCCTTGCCGAAGAGATCACGTATGGTCTCGGTTTTCGGAGTGATAAGGATCTCGACCTCGGCGCCCCCGCGGTCCACCCCGAGTTTTAATTCGGGTCCGGGAAGAGTTTCAATCGCTCCGGTAAGATCCCGCCAGTCCGCGACCTTCTGGCCGTTTACCGCGACAATCGTATCGCCCTCCTGAAGGCCGCTTGTGACGGCCGGGTACCCCTCGACAAAGCCTCCGAGCGTCGTCCCCGGAATCGGGCGGCCCATCATAAAAATCCCGACAAAAAGGAAATAGGCCAGTATGTAATTCATGAGAACACCGGCCACTACGATAAAAATACGCGCCCAAATCGGCGCGGCTAAATAGTCCCCTGGCTGCGGGGGTTGAGTCCCAAGCTCGCTTGCGGATTCCCCGGCCGGTTTAACAAAACCTCCGAGGGGGAAAAGGGAAACCGCGTAGCGGGTTTGCGGACCCTGCCAATGAAAAATTTCGGGGCCGAAACCAATGGAAAATTTTTCTACCCGGACTCCGGTCAGGCGGCAGGCTAGAAAATGTCCCAATTCATGGATGATGATCAGCACGCCGAGAACGATCATGGCCGGACCGATGGAAGCCAGAAAACTCATGCGATTCCTCCCCTGGCTTCTTCGCGGGCCCAAGCGTCAGCCCCAAGAAGCTCTTCCAATCCCGGATTTTCAAGAACCCGGTGGCGCGTCATGACCGTTTCGATCATTTTCGCGATTCCGGGAAATGAGATACGTTCTTCAAGAAACGCCGCAACCGCGATTTCATTGGCCGCGTTCAGCACGGCGGGCATGCTCCCGCCCCTGCGGCTTGCTTCATAACCGAGCTCAAGGCACGGAAAACGCTCCGTGTCGGGCTTTTCAAACCGGAGGCTTCCCGCCCCCGCAAGGTCCAGGGTCGGCAGATGGTTATCAAGCCGCTCGGGATAGCTCATGGCGTATTGAATGGGCAGGCGCATGTCCGTGATCCCGAGATGCGCGAGGTGCGAGCCGTCGACAAATTCGACCATTGCGTGCACAAGCGCTTCGGGATGAATCAGGACTTCAATTTTTTCGGACGGCGTCCCGAAAAGATTCGCGGCCTCGATCACTTCAAGCCCCTTATTCATGAGGGTTGCCGAATCGACCGTGATTTTGGGCCCCATGGACCACTTGGGATGCCGGAGCGCCTCGGCCGGGGTAATATCTCCAAAATCCTTTTCCCGTTCCCGGAAAGGCCCGCCCGAGGATGTCAGGATAAGTTTTTTGATGGTTTTAAAGTCCCGGCCTTCGAGGCACTGCCAGAGCCCGGAATGCTCGCTGTCGATCGGGAAAATATTCACTCCGAGCCGGGCCGAGCGGCCGAGCAGCAAATGCCCGGCCATGACGAGCGGTTCCTTATTGGCAATCCCCACGCTCTTGCCGGCTTCAATCGCGGCAAAGATAGGGCGCAGGCCGATGGCGCCCACAAGCGCGCAAATGACCTGATCGACTGACGGCAGGCTCGCGGTTTCAAGAAGTCCCTCGGCGCCCGTAACGACCCGGATACCCTTGCCTTTCAAGGCATTGGCAAGTTCTCCGGCCTTTTGGCTTTCATAAAGACACACCACTTCAGGGCGGAATTCAAGGGCCTGCTCAAGGAGTTTCTCCGCATTTTGTTTGGCCGCGAGCGCCTTCAGGCAGAAACGCTCCGGGTGGGTGCGCACAATCTGGAGAGTGTTCTGCCCGATGGAACCGGTTGAACCCAAAAGAGCGATTGATTTTTTATTTTTCATACGCCGAGCACCATGACGCGGTAGTAATAAATGACCGGGGCGGTAAAAATGAGACTGTCGAGGACATCGAGAATTCCGCCGAGCCCCGGAATGTGTCCGGAGTCCTTGACCCCGGCATCACGCTTGATCAGGCTTTCGGCCAAGTCGCCCAGCTGGGAAATGATCCCCGCTAAAAAACCCAAAATCGCGAGATCCCGGAACGGGACATCCCCGAGATAGGCCTTGGAAAGCAGGGCGAGCAGCAGGGTCGTAATCAGGCAGGCCACCGCGCCTTCGACCGATTTATTGGGGCTGATATGCTCGAGCAATTTGACACGGCCGATGGCCTTCCCGACAAAATAGGCCCCGGCGTCTCCGCCCTTTACGATGAGAATCGTGAAAAAAACCCACTGGGGCCCGGCCGCCAGCTCACGGATCTTGATGAAATGGCAGAAAAACCAGGAAACGTAAACAATCCCGAAAATCGTCACCGCGGTATTGAGGAGAGCCTGCTCCTTGAGCGGCCGGTAGAAATTATAAATAAAAAGGCATAGCGTCGCGGCCGCCAAAAGAGCCGCCTCGGCCTGCCAGACCATAAAAAAAGGCAGAATAGCGGCAAACAAAAGCCCCATAACCCGGTTCACCGGAACACCTTTTTTCCGGGCCAGTTCTAAAAACTCATTCAGGCCGAGTAAACTGAAGGCTTCGACCACGATAAAGAAAAACCATGAGGGGGTAAAAAAAATGGTCCCCGCGGTAATGCTGATCAAAACCGCGGAAACGCTCAAACGTTTGGTCAGGGTGCTTGTCATAAGACCTGCGGGAGAGTTTCCCCGCTCCGGCCGAAGCGCCTTTCCCGGCGCTGGTAATCCTGAAGGGCCTTGGCAAACTCCTCCTCACCGAACTCGGGCCAGCACTTCTCGGTCACGTAAAGTTCGGTGTAGGAAATCTGCCAGAGAAGAAAATTGCTGATACGCATCTCTCCGCTCGTGCGGATTAAAAGATCCGGGTCCGGGAGACCGGCCGTGTAGAGAGACTCAGAAAGGGTCTGCTCGCAAATGGCCTCGGGCTCAAGGGTCCCCTGCCGCACCCGGCGCGCGATCCTGCGGCAAGCCTCAACGATTTCAAAGCGGGAAGAATAACTGAAGGCAAAAGTTGCGGTAAGCCCGGTATTATTTTTCGCTTCTTCAATCCAGTAGGCGATTTTTTTCTGGATCGTCTCGGGGAGATCGGAAAGATTCCCGATGGCGTTGAAGATGACGTTATTTTGCATCATCTTCTTGAGCTTCTGGTCCAGGTAACCTGAAAGAAGCTCCATCAGAAAGGAAACCTCGTGCTGCGGCCTCTGCCAATTCTCTTTGGAAAAGGCATAAAGCGTCAAATAGCGCACGCCGTATTGGGGCGCTATCCGGATGATTTCCTCGACCCGCTCCCCTCCGGCCTCATGGCCGCGCACCCGCGCCAAGCCCCGGGCCTGGGCCCACCGGCCGTTACCGTCCATAATTATGGCTACATGCCTGGGAGGTTGATTGATTGCCGTCATGATTAGGGAACCCCGCCTTCGTGTTAAAGAAAAATCGTCTGCGCCCGCTTGCTTCCGACCGATACGATTTTAATACGCGTGGCAAGCAACGTCTCAAGACGTTTCAAATAACGGCGCGCATTGGCCGGAAGCTGCTTCCATCTGCGGATTCCTGAAAGATCCTCGTCCCAGCCGGGATGGGTTTCATAAACCGGCTTGGCTTTTGAAAATTCTTCGATTGCGGCCGGATAGTTTTCACAAAGTTTCCCGCCGATTTTGTAGGCCGTGGCAATCTTGATTTCCTTGAGCCCGGAAAGAACGTCGAGTTTCATCACGGCCATTTCGTCCAGGCCGTTGATTCTCACCGCGTGCCGGGCGATCACCGCATCAAACCACCCGCACCGCCGCGGCCGGCCGGTCGTGGAGCCAAACTCCTCGCCTTTGGTCTGGATCACTTTCATGAGACGCTCGGGAAACTGGCTCGGAAAAGGCCCTTCTCCCACCCGTGTCGTGTAGGCTTTCACCACCCCGATCACATGATCAATCAAAGTCGGACTCACGCCGGAACCCGTAATGGCCCCGCCGACGGAAGCGTTCGAAGAAGTCACGTAAGGATAGGTCCCGTGATCCACATCGAGCATCGTGCCCTGCGCGCCCTCAAAAAGGATACTCCGGCCCTTGCGGGAGGCTTCGAAAAGATACCTCGGGGTATCCGCGGAAAACTTGAGCAATTCGCGCCGGTAGCTTTCGACCTGCCGCCATATCTCTGAAAAAGAAAGACCCGGGTGGCGATAGATCTTCTTCAGAATTTCATTTCTCTCTGCGAGCACCTGGGCGAGGCGCACTTTAAAAAAAGCCGGATTCTTCAGATCCCCCACGCGAAGCCCGACGCGCGCCATTTTGTCGGCATAGCAGGGCCCGATTCCCTTTTTAGTCGTGCCGATCATGCCGCTTCGCCGGCCGAAAGATTCCTCGCGCAGCTGGTCCATCAGCTTGTGGTAAGGGAACAGAAGATGCGCGGTCTCGGAAACAAAAAGCCGTCCCTTCACGCTCACGCCTTTGGCCGCCAAAACACGAACTTCCTCGAAAAAAGCCTGCGGGTCAATCACCGCCCCGTTTCCGATGACGCAGATTTTTCCGGGGTGAAGAATCCCCGAGGGGATCAGATGGAGGACGAATTTTTCGTCATCGAACTTTACGGTATGCCCGGCGTTGTTGCCGCCCTGATAACGGACGATGATGTCGCTTTTGCGGGCCAAAAGATCGATAATTTTTCCTTTGCCTTCGTCGCCCCACTGGGCGCCGATCAGGATGCGGTTCATAACTTGACGACTTTGGCGTCGAGGATCGGCGGGAATTTCCGGATTTCGCTTAAAACTTTTTCGGAGATCTCGTTATCGGTATTGATCGTGGTAAGGGCGATCGTCTTTTTGCCTTTGGTCACGCGCGCCAGGGACATTTCCGCAATATTGATCTTGTTCTTCCCGAGGATGTTTCCGAGCGCCCCCACCACCCCGGGCTGATCTTCGTTTTTGACGACAAGGACATTGCCATGGGGGTCGATATCCAGGCCCCAGAATTCATTGATATTGACGATCCTCGGAAGCTTGTTTCCGAAAAGGGTCCCCAGAATCGAATTTTTTCCGCCGCCGTCAACCTCGACCTCAATATAATTGGAAAAATCCTCGGTCTGGGTGCTGCGGCTTTCATTGACCACAATGCCCCGTTCTTTGGCGAGCGCGGGCGCGTTCACAAAATTGAC
This sequence comes from Candidatus Omnitrophota bacterium, assembly GCA_023246995.1. Lineage (GTDB taxonomy): Bacteria > Omnitrophota > Omnitrophia > Omnitrophales > Aquincolibacteriaceae > JAHFHI01. The sequence continues at coordinate 1,004 of JAHFHI010000085.1, read as the reverse complement.
GGTTTCACCGCAGATCGGCGTAAGCAGGCCCTTCAGCACGGCAATCGTGAGCGCGTTCACGCTGTAGCGGGTGACCTCTCCGCCGTAGCGGATGGTCACGCAGCGCATGCTGCCTGAAAAGAGCTGTCCGTGAAGCATCCCGATTTTTTCAGCAAGCGTGATCCACGGGCGAAGCGCCTTATAAGTCTCCGGGTCAAGATTCGGGAGATTGACGGCGTTTCGAATGGCCCGTTCATGCAGGGCATCGACCACCTGGCGCACCACGTCAATCGCCACGTTTTCCTGGGCCTCCTGGGTGGCGGCGCCCAGATGCGGCGTGCAGATCACCTGTTTCAATTTAAGAAGGGGATGGTCGGCCGAGGGCGGTTCTTTTTCAAAAACATCGAGCGCCGCGCCGGCAACAATCCCGGACTCAATGGCTTCGGCAAGCGCCTTTTCCTCAATGATGCCGCCCCGGGCGCAATTGATCACACGTACCCCTTTTTTGCAGAGTTTAAAAGTCTCGGAGTTGAGGATGCCCTTGGTTTCAGGGGTGAGCGGGGTGTGGACCGTGATAAAATCCGCGGCCTTAAGAAGGCTTTTTAGATCCGCGAACTCGACCGGGTATTCGGTGACGCTCGCTGTTGAGATAAAAGGATCAAAGGCAAGCACCTTCATCCCGAAACTTGCCGCCCGGCGCCCGACTTCACGGCCGATCCTTCCGAACCCCATCACGCCGAGGGTTTTTCCGTTCAACTCGGTGCCGAGAAAATCATGGCGCTTCCACTCCCCTTTCTTGACCGACGCCGCGGCCTGCGGGATGTTGCGCGCCAGGGCCATCAGCATCGAGAAGGTGTGCTCGGCGGTCGAAATCGTATTCCCTTCGGGCGTGTTCATGACAATAATGCCCCGCTGGGTGGCGGCCGCGAGATCCACGTTGTCGACGCCCACGCCGGCGCGGCCGATCACGCGGAGATTTTTCGCCGCCTCAATAATCTCCCGGGTCAGCCTTGTGCCGCTTCGAA
>JAHFHI010000084.1:2665-6250 GCA_023246995.1 Candidatus Omnitrophota bacterium | reverse complement strand
CTTTCTAGCATTTTCCCGGCTTGGAAAAGCCGCTGGAAATCACGCCCCGCTAAGCATCCCCGCGCGTCTTGCCTCGAGCCCCGGGAGTGCCTTTTTTGCCATTGCAATTTCAGACGTCATTCCTATAATGTGCGTGCATGACTTTGCCTTCAATGAGCCTAAAACGCACTTTGCCTTTCCATACCCGGCACGCTGAAAACAAAGCGAAATTCGGGAGTTTCGGAGATTGGGAAGTGCCGCTTTATTTTGCCGGAATCCTTGATGAGCATCATGCCGTGCGCCGGAGCGCGGGAATTTTTGACATCTCGCATATGGGAAAGTTCCGTTTCGGCGGGAAAGATTCCCCGATTTTTCTCGACCGTCTTTTGTGCCGCAGCGTTAGAAAGATGAAGGACGGCCAGGCGCTTTATATGCCTCTTTTGAGCGAGTCGGGAACGATTTTAGACGATATCATTCTCTACCGTGTTTCAGAAACCCGGTACTGGATGATCGTCAATGCCGGGTGCGCCAAAAAAGATGCGGCCTGGGTTCGGGCGCATCTCGAAGCTTCAGGCGACGTTGTTTTCGAAGACTTGACGGACGAATTAGCGCTACTGGCGCTGCAGGGCCCGGCCAGCGCGGATTTGCTTGCGCGAGCGCTCGCCTCCGATCAATTCGCGAGTTTGGGGTATTACCGTTTCAGGGAGTGGAAAGACGGTTTGATTGCCCGGACCGGTTATACGGGCGAGGACGGATTCGAAATCATGGCAAGTTTTGGGCAGCTGACGGGCCTTTGGGACGCGCTCTTCGAAGCCGGCGCGGGCGGCAGACTTGTCCCGGCCGGATTCGGGGCCCGGGATACGCTGCGTCTCGAGGCCGGAATGCTTCTTTACGGCCATGATATGGATGAAACCTTTACCCCTTTTGAAGCGGGCATTGAATGGGCTGTTGATTTTTCCAAAGAAACGTTTGTCGGCCGGGAGGCTTTGGCGGAAAAAAAATCCCGGGAACCCGCGCGGCGCGTGGCGGGTTTTGAAATGATGGATCGGGGAATTGCCCGTGAGCATTATCCGATTACGCGTGCGGGCGCGGTGTGCGGGGCAGTGACAAGCGGGAGTTTTGCCCCCACGCTCGAGAAAAATATCGGCCTCGGTTTTATGCGTGCGGCCGAGGCGGCTCACGGCACGGAAATCGAAATCGATGTCCGGGGGCGTGCGCTCAAAGCGCGTGTGGTTAAACTACCTTTTTACAAACGGCCGCGGGCTTAGTTTTCAGGAGGCAATGCGTTTATGAATTTTCCCAAGGATCTTCGTTACACTAAAACCCATGAATGGGCGCGCAAAGAGGGCAGCCGCGTCACCGTGGGCATCACCGATTACGCGCAGAAGGAAATATCCGACGTTGTTTTTGTCGAACTTCCCAAGGCCGGGAGGGCCGCCGAACAGGCCAAACCGATCGCGGTGGTGGAGTCGGTCAAGGCCGCTTTTGATATTTACGCCCCGGTTTCCGGAAAAATCACAAAAGCGAATCCGGATCTGGAGGCCGATCCCGGCCGCATCAATCAGGATTGCTACGGCCAGGGATGGTTTTTTGAAATGGAATTAAGCGAGCCCGGGCAATGGGAGTCGCTTTTGAGCGCCGAAGCCTATGAGCAGCTTCTCAAGCAGGAGGCCCATTAGGCATTTTTTTCGAGAACCCTTGAGGCTCCGCGCAGCCTTTAAGCGCTTGAGCTTCTGAAGTTTTTCGATCACGCCCGCGGGAAAAACTATGCACTACCAGCCGATGACCCCCCCCGAAAAGCAGGAAATGCTTCAGGAAATGGGGGTTCGCTCATTTGAAGACCTGCTTCGAGGAATCCCGAAGGCCCTGCGCAATCCCGCCATGAATGTGGCCGAAGCGCTAAGCGAGCTTGAAGTGCAGAATCTTTTGCGGGCCTTAAGCGCCCAAAACGGAAATGTGAAAGATTACCTGTCTTTTCTGGGGGGCGGGGCTTACGAGCATTTTGTCCCGGCGGCCGTAAACCAGACCATTGCCCGGAATGAATTTTATACCGCCTACACGCCTTATCAGCCCGAGGCCGCCCAGGGAACGCTTCAGGCCCTTTATGAATTTCAAAGCTTGATGGTCGAGCTGACCGGGCTTGATGTTTCTAACGGCTCGCACTATGACGGCGCCACCAGCCTCGCGGAAGCAGCGCTTCTGGCCTGCCGCCACACCGACCGGACCCGCGTCCTGATGGCCCGTTCTCTTCACCCGCATTACCGGCGCGCGATTAAGACTTACTTGGAGGGGACACCCTACCAGGTTTCGGAATTCGGTTTTGACGCGTCCTGGGGGTTTGACGCGCCGGACCTGGAGTCCCGGCTTGGGCCTGACGTGGCCGGAGTCATCCTGCAGAGCCCTAATTTTTTCGGAGTGATTGAGAAGCTTGAGGGTTTGAGCGAAAAGCTGCATGAACTTGGGACGTTGCTTATCATGAGCGCTCACCCCCTGTCCATGGCGGTTTTAAAAACGCCGGGCGAACTCGGGGCCGATGTCGCGGCTGGAGAAGGGCAGCCTCTCGGGGTCCCGCTTAGTTTCGGCGGGCCTTATCTGGGCTACTTTGCCGTGACCCGCGCGCTTATGCGCCGTATTCCGGGAAGACTCGCGGGCATGAGCGCGGACAGCGAAGGCCGCCGGGCTTTTACCTTGACCCTTCAGGCTCGGGAGCAGCACATTCGCCGGGAGCGCGCCAGCTCGAATATTTGCACCAATCAGGCGCTTTGCGCGCTTGCGGCCTGCGTTTACATGACCCTTATGGGGAAGCAGGGCATGCGCGAGGCCGCTGAAATCAACATGGACCGGGCCTGGCATCTTCGCGAGCGCATTTCGAAATTGAAGGGTTTTCAGGCCGATATAACGCTCCCGATTTTTAATGAGTTCGTGGTCAAAAGCCAGAAACCTTTCAGCCAGATCGAGGCCCGGCTTAAGGCCGAAAGAATTTTGCCCGGAATCGATCTGGCGAAATTTTACCCGGAAGCAAAAAATCAGTTCCTGGTCTGCGCGACCGAGACAAAATCCCCGGCTGATATCGAGCGTTTTGTGGAGGCCCTAAGCCGATGCTGATTTCACCCGACAGCCGCCTTAGTTTTGAAAAATCTTCTCCCGGACGCAGGGGAGCGGCGCTTCCGTCCGCGCGGTGTCTGGCCAAAAACCCGCTTGAGAACCTTGAGGACAACCTTAAGCGCAAACGGCCGCTTGAATTCCCGGAGCTTAGCGAGCCCGAGGTGGTGCGGCATTTCGTCAACCTATCGAAGAAGAATTTTTCAATCGATACGCATTTTTATCCGCTCGGAAGCTGCACCATGAAATACAATCCCAAAATCAACGAATGGGCCGCGGCCTTGGACGGTTTCGCGGGGGTGCATCCCATGCAGAGCGAAGATTTGGTCCAGGGCGTTTTGCGCATTTTTTTTGAACTTGAGCAGGACTTAAAAGAGATTACGGGCATGGACCGCTTCACCCTCCAGCCCGCGGCCGGAGCTCACGGAGAGCTTGCCGGGATGATGCTGATCCGCGCCTACCATACCTCCCGGGGGGATCTGCGCCGGCGGAAGGTGCTGGTTC
>JAHFHI010000084.1:0-2620 GCA_023246995.1 Candidatus Omnitrophota bacterium | reverse complement strand
GCAAGCGCCGCGCTTTTGGGCTATCACGTGGTGGAGCTCAAGTCCAACGCCCGGGGCCGGGTGGACCTTGAAATGCTCAAAGCGGCCCTTGATGATGAAACGGCCTGCCTCATGCTGACGAACCCCAACACCCTTGGGCTTTTTGAAGAGGATATTTTGGAAATCAAGCGTCTCGTGCATGAAAAGGGCGCGCTTCTATACTATGACGGGGCCAATTTAAACGCGCTCCTCGGGATTGCCCGGCCCGGCGATATGGGGTTTGACGTGGTCCACATCAATCTTCACAAGACCTTTTCGACGCCGCACGGCGGCGGGGGCCCCGGATCGGGCCCGGTCGGCGTCAAAAGTCATCTCATCCCTTTTTTGCCGCTGCCGCTTGTGGAAAAGGACGGGGCCGCTTATCGCATCGTATACGACAGCCCGAAATCCATCGGAAGGGTCAAATCCTTTTTCGGCAATACCGGCATGCTGGTCCGGGCTTTTACCTATATCCGTTCACTCGGTCTAAGCGGTCTTAGGAAAGCGAGTGAGGACGCGATTTTAAACGCCAATTACCTTAAAGAAAAGCTCAAGCTGATTTTTCAGGTCGCGATCGACGAGCCCTGCATGCACGAATTCGTGCTGACGCTCAAAAACGCCAAAAGCGCCGACGTTCACGCCGGGGATGTGGGCAAAAGGCTTCTTGATTACGGCATTCACGCTCCGACCGTTCATTTTCCTCTCGTGGTCGAAGAGGCGCTTATGATCGAGCCTACCGAAAGCGAGGCCAAGGAAACTCTGGACCGCTTTATCCTGACCATGATCGAAATCGCCCGTGAAATTCACGAAGATCCCGAAAAGGTAAAAGGCGCGCCCCACAGCCTTCCCATCCGGCGCCCCGACGAAGTCCAGGCGGCGCGCAAACCGGTGCTTTCCTATCGCGATCAGATCCGGGAAAAAATTTTCAAGGCCGAGGGCGTCTGCCACACATGAGGGCTTGGGGAGTCCTCCCTACGATAAGCGCCCCCATGCCCTTTCAGATGGCCCTGGATGAAATCCTCTTCCGGGCTTTTGTCCAGGATCCCGATGCCGGAGGGAGGCTTCCGGCGCCGGTTGTCGAAAGACCGCTTCTGCGTTTCTATTTATCTTCCGAGCCCTGGGTGAGTTTCGGATATTCGCATCCGTCCGCGGATCTTGAACGGGAAAAACGAAACGCCTGCAAGCGCATCACCGGAGGGGGCCGGGTCGAACACGGCAGGGACGTCATTTTTTCACTACTCGCCGTCCGGGGCCATGAGGAGGCTTTCAAGTCGGTCCGCGTCAGTTATTTAAAAATTCACGAGGCGGTGAAATCAGCACTGGAATCTTTCGGGCTGACGCCCCGGTTTTACCGCTGCGATGAAAATCTTCCGAAGGGCAGGGACTGTTTCCTTTTTCCCATCGCCACCGACCTGGGCCTCGAGGGCCGAAAAATCGCCGGGGGGGCGCAGAAGCGTTCAAGAGGCGCGCTCCTTCATCAGGAGTCGGTGAAACTTCCCGACGGAATCGGTTTTGAAGGATTGATACAAGCCCTCGGCAATGCGTTCGAACTCGTTTTTGAAACCAAGCTCGAGCGGCATAAGCTTGACCCGGCATGGCTTGAGGAAGCCGAAACGCTCGCGCTTGAAAAATACGGCGCGCCCGCCGGCGCTTTGACGGTATGAAAGAGCTCGAAACCTTTTTAGCTAAAATCGAAAGGGTGATGGGCGAAAACCCCGCCTATAAGTTCGAGGCTTACAGCTTTGTCATGGCCGCGCTCCATCACACGGTTTCAAAACTGCCTAAGGCGCGGCATGTGACCGGAACCGAGCTTTTGGGAGGCATCCGGGAATACGCGCTTGAACAGTTCGGCCCCATGGCCCGCACCGTGCTTAATTACTGGGGAATTTTCAAAACTGACGATTTCGGAAAAATTGTTTTTTCCTTAGTCGAGGTCGGGATCCTTCGAAAGCAGCCGGAGGATAAACTCGAAGATTTTAAAGATGCCTACTCCTTTCAGGAAGCCTTTGACCAGGGATTCAAAATTCGGGATGAGTAAACCGCCCCTTTTTTTATGAGCGCGCTTACAGCCAACCTCAACCCCGCCCAGCAGGAGGCCGTCACGTGGGAAGAGAAACCGCTTCTGGTTTTGGCCGGAGCCGGCAGCGGCAAGACCCGCATCCTGACCCACCGCATTGCTTATTTGATTTCCCGGGGCGTTCCCGCGTTTGCCGTTCTGGGCGTGACTTTCACCAACAAGGCCGCCGAAGAGATGAAAAACCGCGTCCAGAGGCTGGTGCGCCAGGACGTGTGGATCTCGACTTTTCACTCGACTTGTATGCGCATTCTGCGGATGGACGGGCCGTCCGTCGGCCTTGAGAGAAATTTCACCATCTACGACGACCACGATCAGCTCGTCTTGATCAAGGAGTGCTTAAAGGAACTGAAATTCGACGAGAAACAGGTACACCCCAAGGCGGTGCGCGAGAAAATCAGCCTGGCCAAGGACACGCTTACGACCTCTTTTCAGTACGCCGAGCGTGCTCAGGATTTCTACGAAGAGTCGGTGGCTAAGACCTACCTGCTTTATGAAGAAAAACTGGCACGGCTCAAGGCCTGTGAT
>JAHFHI010000083.1 GCA_023246995.1 Candidatus Omnitrophota bacterium | reverse complement strand
TGTAAGCCCGGAGCGTGAGCTCAAAACGCTCGGCATCCCCCTTGGCATAGTTGATCCGTTCCAGAGCGTAGCCTTCGGCTTCGCGGATCTTTTGTTCGGCCTGGCCCTTAGCCTTCGGAATGATGCGGTTGTATTCCTCCCAGGCCTGGTTGATCATTTTTTCTTTTTCCTGACGCGCCTCGTTGACCTCGTTAAAAGAGGGTTTGACCGGGTCCGGCGGAGTCACATTCTGCAAAATGACGTTGCGAATCACAATCCCGGCGCCGTAGTCGTCTAACACCGATTGAAGCTTGGTGTGGACCTCCTGCTGAATTTCCTCGCGGCCGGAAGTGAGCACTTCATTGATGGTATGGTCTCCCACCACAAGGCGCATGGCGGCTTCCGACATGTTGCGGATGGTTTTATTGGGATCCCGGATGCGAAAGGCGTACTGCACGGGATCTTTGACCGTATACTGGACAATCCACTCCACAATGGCCACGTTCAGATCGCCCGTCAGCATGAGAGATTCCTGAAGAGGCGAATCCTCGGAGGCCATGCCTCCGGTGCGGAACATTTCTTCGTAACGGTTCCGCCCTTCAAAAATCGTGCGGACCCCGGGTCGAACCGTACGAAACCCGAACTCTTCTTTAAAAACATGCGTCACTTTGATATTGCGGACGGTTTCGATATTGAAAGGCCATTTCATGTGAAGGCCCGGCTGGGTGGTGCGTAGGTAGCGCCCGAAACGCTGGACGACCCCGACCTCATCCGGGCCGATCTCATAAAAAACCGTGGAAGATGCGGTAAGTACCAAAAGCCCGAAAAAAAGCGGAAGCACCCAGGGTTCGAATTTAAAAGGCACTGGTCTTGGCATTCCCTCATCCGGATAAGGCTTAGGCATTAGGTTCAGTCCTCGTGGCTGTAAAAAACAAGCCCGCTTGCGAGCTTTGGGTAGAAGTAGGTGGATTTTTGGGGCATCAGCTCTCCGGTCTTCCCCATTTCCCGGAGCACTTCGGCCTTTGGGGGCCAGAGGAGAAATGCCGCGGCGGCTTCGCCGCTTCGGACTTTTTCCAAAGCCTCGTCGGCGTAGCGGGTAAAGCGAAGCTGGGCTTCCCACTTTTCCGAAGGCAGATTCAAAAGATCCGCGAAAACAAAATGCGCCAACACATTGACATCAAGACGCGCCGCCGTTTCTGAAGTTCCGGCCGGCATACGCTCGCGCACCGCTTTGAAATCACGCAGGCTCAAAAGAAAGCTCGCCTTGGAAGTCACAAATCCGAACCGGGTGCGGTTCTGAGAGGATTCCGGAGTCATGTCTTCCTCCACCCATTTCTTCAACTGCGCGGGGGGGGCCGGTTCGAGCTCAAAATATTTTTTCAGCACTTCAAGAGTCTTAACCTCATCCCATCCGCCGTATGGCAGCAGGATCCGGTGCGTCGGCAGCACCGCAAGCCCGGGATCCTGAAAAGCCACCAGGGCCGCAAGCACAAAATCATAGGGCTGGTCCTGGCCGGCAGGAGGGTTTTCCTCAAGCCTTCTTCGCCGCGCGTAATCAAGGGCGGTTTGATAACGGTGATGGCCGTCGGCGATATAGACTTTGCGCGAACTCATGGCAAAACGTATTTTTTCCGTGTCCCGGGGATCCTTTAAGACCCAAAGCCTGTGGCCGACGCCCTTTTCATCGGAAGCTTCCATGACAGGCCTGTCTTTGGCAGCCTTCCAGGCCGCTTCAAGAATCTGGCCTTCGGCGTCTTCATGAAGCCCGAAGACCGCGGAAAAATTTGTGCGGGTGGATTCAAGCAGCCTGCGGCGGTCCTGCTTGGGTCCGGCCAGGGTATTTTCATGGCCGATCACGATTCCTTTTTCAAAAGGTTCGAGCTTTAAGAGGCCGAGGAGCGCAGCTCTTTTCTGCGCGCTTCCGGTAATGGGATGGCGGAATTCCTGTTCGTAAAAGTAAAACGCGGGGGCCGGCTCCCGGACCAGGATGCCCTGGCGCTGCCAGTCCTGAAAAAAATCACGGGCCCGGGTATAACGGTTGCGCTGCTCATGATCCCCGGGCTCCTCTTCATTCAGGATGAGCCGAACGCAATTATAAGGAGATTGTGCGTAAAGCGCCTTTTGTTCGGCAGGGGAAATGACATCATAGGGTGGCGCAATCACACTCGCGGGAGCGTTCTTTTTGGGATCATAGCGCCAGGCCCGAAAAGGCCTGAAATCAAGCTGGGTTGCGATCCTGTCGGAAGATACATTTAGCATGAGCGGCGATCTTATCATAGGGTCTACTTTTTGGCAAATTGCCCCCTTGGATTTCGGGAGTTTTCTTTTGACAAGCGCGCGGACTCCATACTACTCTATCGGAAATTAAAAGCTCACCCATGGCCAAACTTCCCAAAATCCATCATCTCATTCGTTACTTTGTCGGCTTCGCCGTCATCGCCTTCGGCTGTTACATCAAGCAGATCCTTTATGAAATCTGCCTGCTTTTTCTGGGACCCGCCCTTTATATCGCCCAGGCGCTCAAGAAAATCGTCATCACCTATGTCTGGGCCCTTCCTTCCTCGGAGGCGGTCAATTATTATGTTTTTCTGCTGCCCGTGACGCTTTTTTATTACGGGCTGGCGGCCTTTCAGTTGAAACAGCTTTGGAATGAGCGTGGGAAAGTCCGGGTGCTAAGCCTGGCGGTTTTTTCGGGGTTTCTGATTTACGTCCACTTTACGGCCTGGCAGCACCTAATGGGGTACTTTGGCGAAAACCCCTAAGGGGAGAGAGCCTGTTTTTTTGCCTTTCAGCGTACGACCGCCCCGTCCCCGAGGGGCCGCTCGGGAACCAAAAGGCTCAACTCTTCGCCGAGAGACGCGGCCATCAGCATCCCCTGGGATTCGACGCCCCGGATCACGGCGGGCTCCAGATTGTTAATCACCATCACCCTTTTGCCCTTAAGCTCTTCTTCCCCGTAATGCTTGCGTACCCCGGCCACAATGGTCTTGCGTTCTTCACCAATTTTGACGCCCAGCACATAAAGCCGGTCGGCATTGGGATGAAGACTCACGCTCTCGATTTCGGCAATCCGAAATTCAAACTTTCGAAACTCCTCCAGTGAAACCATACCCTTCTCCTTTCGTGTAAATAGGACCGGGCATTGTAACACAAATCATCCGGGATCAAGAGGCGATCTTTTTTATAGGACTCATTTTTCATAACCTGTTTATTTTAAATAGGTTGTGTTTTTGTATTTCTGCTTGATTTAAACTCACTCCCCCCCTATAATCAGCAATCTTTCTCAAGTTAAGGGAGGCTTTTCAGAAATGTCTAAAATCAAAATTGCAATCGCGGGCGTTGGCAACTGCGCGGCATCTCTCATTCAGGGTTTTGAGTATTACAAGAGCCTGGCAAATTCCAAAAAGAAGCAGGCCGATAGTTTCGGACTCATGAATTATGAAATGGGCGGCTATCTGCCCGAAGAAATCGAGGTCGTGGCGGCCTTCGATATCGACAAGCGTAAAGTCGGTGAGCGTTTTGATGTCGCCCTAAATGCCAAACCCAATTGCGTCCTCTCCCTTTGGAGCGAAATCCCGAAAAGTAAAGTCATGGTGGAAATGGGCCCGGTCCTTGACGGCTTCTCCGAGCACATGGGGGATTATCCGGAAGACCGCACGTTTGTGCTGTCCAGCAAAAAGCCCTCGAACGTGGAGAAAATTCTAAAAGACACGGGAGCCGAAATCCTTTTGAATTATCTCCCGGTAGGGTCTCAGAAAGCTACCGAATTTTATGCCGAGGCCTGCCTGAAGACAGGGACAAGCTTCATTAACTGTATTCCGGTTTTTATCGTTTCCGACCCTATTTGGGCCAAGCGCTTTGAAGAAAAACGCATTCCCGTGATCGGGGATGACATCAAGGCCCAGGTCGGGGCCACGATCGTTCACCGCACCCTGACTAAGCTTTTCAGCGACCGCGGAGTCAAGATCGACCGCACCTACCAGCTCAATACGGGCGGCAACACGGACTTTTTGAATATGCTGAACCGGACCCGCCTGAAATCCAAAAAGATTTCCAAAACCGCGGCCGTACAAAGCCAGCTCCCGACACCGCTTGAGGAGGACAACATCCATATCGGACCTTCAGACTATGTTCCCTGGCAGAATGACAACAAGGTTTGCTATCTGCGTATGGAAGGCCGCGGTTTTGCCGGATTCCCGGTCAATCTCGAGCTTCGTCTTTCGGTGGAAGATTCTCCCAACAGCGCCGGCTGCGCCATTGACGCCATCCGCGCGTGCCGGATCGCCCGCGACAGAAAAATCGGCGGGCCGCTTATCTCGATCTCGGCTTATACGATGAAACATCCGCCCAAACAAATTCCCGATACGGAAGCCAAAGATCTCGTAAAGAAATTCGTTCAAGGCACCTGCCCCCGTTAATTCCGGGGCTTTAAAACGACACGCAAGTTTTCTTCCTTGCAAAGAAAGCCGGAGTCCCGTGCTTCGTAAGAGTGTTTACCCGGTCATCGAAGGCACTTTAAACACCCTCGCTTCAGGCCTTCATAAGAAGGGCTTCAGCCCGAACCAGTTAACCCTCTTCGGCTTGGCCCTTAATCTCGTGGCGGGCTTTGTTTACGCGGGAGGCCATTTTACGGCCGGGGGCCTGCTTCTCCTGCTTGCGGCCATGGGCGACATGCTGGACGGCCCGCTCGCCCGCGTGAGCGGCAGGGCTTCCAAGTTCGGGGCCTTCCTGGACTCCACGGTGGACCGCTATTCCGACATCTTTCTTTTCGGCGGTCTGGCCCTGTATTTTGCCAACGCCGGCAACTCCGGCTGGGTTTTTATCAGCCTCGGCATTATTGCCGGTTCGTTTGTGACCAGCTATGCTAAGGCCCGGGCTGAAAACCTGATTGAAAACTGCTCGGTCGGTATTTTTGAACGCCCGGAGCGGATTATCGCTCTGGCGCTTGCGTCTTTTATCCCGCCGCTTAGACCCTGGCTTCTCGGGCTCCTCTTTCTCGGCACTAATGCCACGGCCCTCCACCGGATTCTCTTTACTCAAAAAACATTGTCCGGAAAATCCTAGCGCAGGGGTTTCGCTCCCGGTTTCGTCTTGCACCTAAAAAAACTGTTTTCGGAAATCACTCGCGCCGCCCTGTGGGGAATTGGACTAACCCTGGCTTGCGGCTCGACAAAACTCCTGGCCGCTGAAGACCTCTCCGCTTCGGACCTTATCCGAAAAATGGACGCCCGTAAAAGCGGCTGGGTCGCCATGAAAGCAGCCCTGCGTCTTGATTTTGTCACGGCCCTTGGCAAAAAAGCTTCCTGCGAAGCGGCTCTTGTCTACCACCGCCTTGATGAACGCATGGTGCTTGTGGGCCGCAACGCCGAAGGCGGAATTCTTTTTGTCTTCAAGACCGACGACCGGCATTTTGAACTTTATCTTGCCTCGAAAAACACGGTTTTCCGCGGTCATATTTTTGATCTTGAAAACTCTCCGGTGATCGAAAGCCACTTAAAACCCCTTGATCTCTACCGCGCGCTTAAACCCATGAGCCTTCCCGACCCGCCCCAGAGCGCACTTAAAAAAGTTTCGGACGACGGTACGGCATTTCTTGAGACCCAAAGCACCGGTTCCTACCCGGCCAGAAAAATACGGCTGACTCGCGAAGGCGACTGCCTTGAGGAACGGTATCTTGATGCCTCACAAAATACCCGGCTTCGTATCCGGCGCGTAAAATTTCAAGGTTTTTTAAAACCCGACGGCGGACCCCGGGTTTTCTTTCCAAAAGAGATCCGCCTTGATTCGGCCGGCACAGGAATGCTCGGGGAGACGGCTTTTAAAAAGACCCGCCTTTATTTTGATAAGGTGGAATTTCTAAGCGGTGTTCCCGAAGAGGATCTGGACTGGCGCCCGCCTGCCGGAACCGCAGTTCAATCGCTTTCCGAGTAAGAGGACCTTTTTAAGGGGCGGGGCGCCCTGTGCTACCTTAAATCTGAAATCGAAGGTTCCTGCTGGGTCAAACAATGGATGGCCCCGAGCCCGTAAACAAGCGCCCGGGAATCAATGGCGACCACTTCTCGGCGCGGAAAAAGTTCTTTCAAGATGGCCTCGGCGCGTAGATCGGCGGCATCCTTGAAGACGGGCAAAAGCACGGCCTGGTTGGCAATATAAAAATTGGCGTAGCTTGCCGGAAGCCGGATTCCGTCTTCGGTGTACTTTCCCGGCATAGGAAATTTGACAAGTTTCCAGGGCTTGCCCGCCGGATCACGAAAACCCCGAAGGCGCTCCCAGTTAGCTTTAAGAATCGCGTG
>JAHFHI010000082.1 GCA_023246995.1 Candidatus Omnitrophota bacterium | reverse complement strand
AAGTCCATACGGATGTGCTTTTTGACCCAAAGGATCCTCCTTAAAACTAACTCTTGGCTGCCACAGCTTTTTTCTTACGTCCGAAAGAAAGCTTTTGGGCAGGTTTTTCTTGTTTTTCAGGCTGACCTTCCTCAACCGCCAGAAGAGGCGTCGGGGTCTTCCACGGTCTTTCACCTTCCGTCAAAACAAGAGAGATGTGGCTCGTGCGTTTTAAAATTGTTTCAGCCCGCCCCTGGGACCGCTGCATGATACGCTTCATGACCGGGCCTCCGTCAGCGCGGATGTCCGAAATGTAAAGACGGTTCTCATCGAGTCCCAGGACCTTGGCGTTGGCCACACCGGTCTTCAAAAGCTTCTCGGTAATCCTTGCCGCTTTTTTCTTAAGCGTAAACAGGATGTCAAAAGCCTTACCCGCGGGTTTCTTCCGGATCGCGTCAAGCACAAGGCGCACCTTTCGAGGGGCGATCTTCACAAATTTAACTTTCGCTCTGGCCGTACGGCCCGCAACTGTATCCATAAAATAAATCCTTTTTTAAACTAGGCCTTTGCTCCGACCGCAAGCGCTTTGGCCTTGTCCTGCGATGTGCTGTGCTTCTTAAAAGTCCGGGTCGGCGCGAACTCTCCAACTTTATGGCCGACCATGTTTTCTGTCACAAAAACATTGGTAAAAATTTTACCGTTGTGAACCGCAAGGGTTACTCCGACAAAATCAGGGGTAATCGTGGAGCGCCTCGACCAAGTCTTGATCGGCCGACGGTCATTTCGGTCCTTGGCGACTTTCACTTTGCCAAGAAGTTTTTCATCAACATAAACACCTTTTTTAGAAGAGCGGCTCATTTTCTCCTGTCCTTGACGATATACTTATTCGTCACTTTGTTCCGCTTGCGGGTTCTAAGCCCTTTGGCTAGCTGCCCCCAGGGACTCTGCGGGTGATTGCCCCCTTTGGACTTACCCTCGCCTCCGCCCATCGGATGATCCACCGGGTTTTTGGCGACACCCCGGCTTGCGGGACGAATCCCGAGCCAGCGGCTTCTTCCGGCCTTGCCTAAGGCGATATTCTCATGGTCAAGGTTAGAACATTGTCCGATCGTCGCATAAGACTCAAGCCGAATCATGCGAACTTCACCCGACGGAAGCTTAATGTGCGCATACTGATTTTCCTTGGAAAGAATCTGCGCGACCCCTCCGGCCGAGCGCACCAATTTGGCCCCAAGCCCGGGATAAAGCTCAATATTATGGATAGGCGTTCCTTCGGGAATCGCCTTGAGCGGAAGGTGATTCCCGAGGGCCACCTCGGCCGTTTCTCCGCTCACGACTGTCTGACCGATTTTAAGGCCTTCGGGGGACAAAATATAGCTCTTCTGACCGTCGGGATACTCAACCAAAGAAATCCTCGCACTGCGGTTAGGATCATACTCGATCGTAAGAACTTTGGCCGGAACGCCAAACCGATTACGCCTGAAATCAACCAACCGGATCCGTCTCTTATGCCCGCCGCCCTTGCGACGGGCGGTAATATGTCCGTTCGCATTACGTCCCCCGGTTCCCCTTTTGGCAATCGTCAGGGGCTTATAAGGCGCTTTGGCCGTAAGTTCGGCAAAATCCGAAGCGCTTCCGAATCGCCTTGTCGGGGTTGTGGGTTTAAATTTAATGAGCGGCATCTTCTTGCTCCTTAGGCAACCGTAATATCAATTTTTTCACCCTGTTTAAGGGTGACGATGGCTTTTTTCCAAGCAGCCGTCTTGCCGGGCTGAAAACGCACGCGCCGCCATTTTCCGCCTTGATTGATCGTGTTGACACGCGTCACATGAACGTTGAAAATTTTCTCAACCGCCGATTTAATCTGAATCTTATTAGCCTTCGGATGAACCCGGAACGCGTACTTAAAAAGCTTCTCGGTTTCCCGGGTAATCTTCTCGGTAATCAGCGGTTCTAAAATAACGTCGTAGAGCCCGAGTTTCATGATTTTTTCTCGCCCATGGTTCCGGGTTTTTCCTGTCCCTTTGATTCAAGCAGCCTTTTTTCGAGCACCGCCACGGCATCCTCTTCGATCACAATTTTTTCGCGCTGCAAAATATCATAAGCGTTGACGTCTCGGGCCCGCGTCACCTGCACCCAGTTCGCAAGATTCTTCGAAGCCCGCTCCAGATTAACCTCAAGCTCCTTAACCACACAGAGGGCTTTCTTGCCGTCAAGAGGAAGCGCCTTTACGATCTCCGCCCACTCTTTGGTTTTTGCGGTTTCAAGGTTGACATCTTCAAGCAAAAAAACATTTTTCTGATCGCCGCGAAGGCTTAAGGCCGAAATGAGAGCCTGTCTGCGCATCGTCTGGGGCATCGCAACATAGTAGCTCCTCGGATGCGGTCCAAAAACCGTGCCGCCGCCCCGCCAGATCGGGGAACGAATGGAGCTATGCCGCGCACGCCCGGTTCCCTTTTGCTTCCAGGGTTTCTTACCGCCCCCACGAACTTCCTTGCGGGTCTTGGTGTCGGCAGTCCCCCTGCGCCGGTTCGCGCTGTAAGCGTTCCTCACAAGCTCCAGAAGGCGCTTGTTAATCCGCGCGGCGAAGATCTCCGGGTTCAAAACAATTTCGCCCTTTTTATTCCCTTTTTTCGAATAAACCACGGCTTTCATAAATGAGTAAAAACTTCCCTCTTTCTGTCTCTATCGTTTCCGGTTTTTAACCCGATCAGGATTTTTCCGTCTCTTGCGGAGAACCTTCCGAAGAGACATTCTCATGGGGGGCTTCAGAACTCCCGCCGGAGGTTTTTGCCTTGCCGGAGGACTCGTCTTTAACTGCCGACGCCTGAACCTTCCATTTTCGCTGCGCATCACCCTTTTTAAGGGCGGTTTGTATTAAAAGATACCCTTCTTCCGCCCCGGGGACAGACCCGTGGAGCATCAAAACATTGCTTTCCTGATCCACTTTAAGGACCCGGATATTCTGGATCGTGATGGGCTTGTTTCCCATATGCCCGGCGGCTTTCATGCCCTTGATAACACGGGAAGGAAATGACGAAGCCCCGATGGAACCCGGAACACGCCCGAACATGGAGCCGTGGCTCTTGCTCAAGCTGCCCTTAAAATGATGCCGTTTGACCACGCCTTGAAACCCGCGGCCGATGGAGGTGCCTCTCACATCCACCCAATCTCCGGCCTCAAAATTATCGACCGTCAATTTAGCGCCAGGCGCCAGGCCCTCGATTTCGTCGGTTCTTATTTCCTTGATACGCCGGAGCAGCGGGGTCCCCGCCTTTTTAGCCTGCCCCTGGACCGGTTTTGAAACCCGCTTTTCCCGCGCCGGGTCAAAACCTATCTGGACGGCGCTGTAACCGTCTTTTTCTTTAGTCCGCAGGGCGGTCACGTAGCAGGGGCCGACCTCAAGAAGCGTGACCGGAAGGCAATGGCCTTCCTGATCAAAAATCTGGGACATGCCTAATTTTTTTCCAAGTAAACCGATTCTTTTCATGGCTCGCGATTCTTTAAAGTTTAATTTCCACATCCACTCCGGCCGGCAGATCAAGCTTCATAAGCGCATCCACGGTCCTGGAAGTGGGGTCTTCTATCGAAAGAAGACGTTTGTGCGTCCTCATCTCAAACTGGTCTCTGGCTTTCTTATCAATGTGCGGCCCGCGAAGCACGGTGGTCTTCCAAATATGCGTCGGAAGAGGAATGGGGCCGATCACCTTTGCTCCGGTGCGTTTGGCCGTCCCGACAATTTCCTGAACTGACTGGTCCAAAATACGATGATCGTAAGCCCGAAGTTTAATCCGTATTTTTTCTTTGTTCGCCATGGGTCAATAGCGGCTTAAGCGCCGCCCTCCTGCTCTCCGATGATTTTATCCATAAGCATCTTGGGAACCTGCTGATAACTGTGCGGTTCCATACTGTAGGTGGCCCGGCCCTGGGAAAGCGACCGAGTGGCTGTGGCATAACCGAACATCTCGGAGAGCGGCACAAGTCCTTTAACAACCTTAAGGTGTCCGCGGTTAGACATTTCCTGGATCACGCAGCGCCTTGAATTGAGATCCCCGATGATATCGCCCATGTACTCCTCCGGCACCACGGCCTCGACCAGCATAATGGGTTCCAGAAGAATCGGCTTGGCCCTGCGAAAGGCTTCCTTAAAGCCGAGAATACCCGCCATCTTAAAAGCGATTTCTGAAGAATCCACATCGTGAAAGCTTCCGTCAAATACCGTCGCTTTGACATCGGTCACCGGATAGCCGGCCAGAACTCCTCCGGCGCAGGCTTCCTCGACGCCGTCCTGCACTGCCGGGACATATTCGCGGGGGATCGCGCCGCCCACGATCTTGTTTTCAAATTCAATCCCCTTACCCCGCTCAAGCGGCTCAACTTTTAAATAGCAATGGCCGTACTGACCGCGACCGCCGGTTTGCTTAATAAATTTCCCTTCCGCTTCGGCCATGCCCGTAATCGTTTCTTTATAAGCGACCTGGGGCTTCCCGATGTTCACCTGAACCCCATATTCACGCTTCATAATATCAATTTTAATATCCAAGTGAAGCTCTCCCATGCCCCCGATAAGCGTTTGCACGGTTTCCTGGTCCGTCTTGACGCGAAAAGTAGGGTCCTCGGAGATCAGACGCTGCAAGGCTTCCGACATCTTATCGCGATCCGCCTTAGTTTTGGGTTCCACAGCCATCCAAATAACCGGCTCCGGAATAAAAAGGGACTCCAAAACGATCGGGCTATTCTCGTCACAAAGGCTGTCGCCGGTACGGACATCCTTAAGACCCACCGCCGCCACGATATTTCCCGCACCCGCTTCTTCGATCTCTTCACGCTTATTGGCATGCATCAGCATCAACCGGCCGATACGTTCTTTACGGCTCGTGCGCGGATTATAGATGTAAGAGCTTGAAGAAAGCGCTCCGGAGTAAATCCGGATATAGGTAAGCGTCCCGACAAATTTATCGCTCGCGATTTTAAAAGCGAAGCAGGCAAGGGGCTCTTTTTCACTCGCCTGACGCTCGACTTCCGTATCATCCGTGGGGTTAATCCCTTTGACGGGAGGAACATCGCTCGGGGAGGGAAGGTAATCCACCACCGCATCAAGAAGCTGCTGCACGCCTTTGTTTTTCAGAGAAGACCCGCAAATAACCGGCGTTATTTTAAGCGATTTTGTAGCCAGGCGGATACCCGCCTTAATCTCTTCGATCGATGGCTCAACCCCGTCGATAAACTTATTCATGAGCGAATCATTGTGCTCCGCGACCTTTTCAATCATGTATTCCCGCGCCTTTTGGGCCGCCTGTTTGTATTCTTCGGGAATGTCCACAACGTCAAATTTAGCTCCGAGTGACTCATCATGGAAGAGCATGGCCTTCATTTCGAGCAAATCAATCACGCCCTTAAAACCTTCCTCGCGGCCGCAGGGAATCTGGATCGGCACCGGGTTGGCTCCGAGCTGATCGATCATCTGCTGAACATTCCGTTCAAATTCAGCGCCCGTACGGTCCATCTTATTAATGAAGGCAACACGGGGGACCCGGTAACGATCCGCCTGCCGCCAAACGGTTTCCGACTGCGGCTCCACGCCTTCGACCGCGCCAAAAACAGCGACGCAGCCATCCAGCACGCGTAGCGACCGCTCCACTTCAATGGTAAAATCCACATGGCCGGGAGTATCGATGATATTAATGCGGCAATCTTTCCAGAAACAGGTCGTCGCGGCAGAGGTAATCGTAATCCCGCGCTCCTGCTCCTGCTCCATCCAATCCATAACCGCGGTGCCTTCATGAACCTCGCCGATCTTATAAGTGCGCCCGGTGTAGTAAAGGATGCGCTCTGTCGTCGTCGTCTTGCCGGCGTCAATGTGCGCGGCAATCCCGATGTTGCGGATCTTGTCGAGCGGAAAATGAATTTTTCTCTGCTGCAGTTGTTCTTCAGCCATAGTTTTTACCAGCGATAGTGAGCAAACGCCTTGTTAGCCTCTGCCATCTTATGAGTATCTTCGCGTTTTTTAAAAGCAGAACCCGTTTTATTGTAGCCATCCAGAATTTCATCGGCGAGCTTTTGAAGCATCGGCTTGCCTTTGCGCTGTCTGGCATACGAGCGAAGCCAGCGCATCGCGAGCGTATTGCTCCGGTCAGGCCTGACGCTCACGGGAACCTGATAAGTGGCGCCCCCCACCCTTCTTGACTTGGTCTCAAGAAGGGGGCGCACATTCTCCATCGACTTCTTAAAAACTTCAAGAGGTTCTTTTCCTGTTTTTTCCTTAAGGATCTCAAAAGCCCCGTAGACAATTCTTTCGGCCGTGGACTTCTTACCCTTTTCCATAACAAGATTGATCAATTTGGAAA
>JAHFHI010000081.1 GCA_023246995.1 Candidatus Omnitrophota bacterium | reverse complement strand
CACCCCCGGCAAGCCCGCAGGATTTTTGCTCCGGCGGATAAAATAAAATGATTTTTAAAAATGGATTCGTTTCGGGCCGTCCGGGGGATATGTTAAACTCTTTTTTGGAACTTTCAAAACCAGGGGGGGGGATTTATGCGCCGCTTGAAAGCCGGAATTTTTTTTGGAATCAGCCTGTCTTTCCTTTTTTCCTCGGTTGCAATGGCCATGGAAGTTTCCAATAGCAGCGGCGATAAAATGGGATTGATCATCCTTCAGCCGCAGCCAGACGGAAAAAGCATCCCGGTTTATGTGAAGGCCATGGAGCCCAAGGCCACGGTGACCTTTGAGCCCCAGGTGCCGGGGCCTTTTGTGGTTTCGGTGGGGGATTTGGCCACAAAAAAAACCACCCGGCTTGAGAACGTCGCCTCCCAGGACAAGCTCGTCTTCGACGGGAGCGTTTTAAAGAAGGTTTGAAGCCGGTTTTTTAAACGCGTTGATTTTCTGGCATACCGGGCCGTGTGTATGTTAAAATTCCGCCCCTATGCATCCTTCCGCACCTTCGTCACCTTCACCAGAAATCGATATCCGGGAATTCGGAGCTGCCCGCCAGGGAACCGCGCAGACAAGCACCCGGCGTCTTTTTTTTCAGCTCCAGGTTTTCAGCCGGTGCCAAAAACCCGAGGATTTGATCCCGGCGCTTGAAGCAAGCGGCCTTGAGGCCGTCCTTTATCTCGACCTGACGGATCCTGCCGGAGTCGGAGTCCTTGTGATCTCGGAGGATCCGGCCGTTTTTGCAGCAGGGATGCGCCGGGTGTTTACCTCTGCCCCTTTTGACCGGCTTGAGCGCAGGCCGGAACTGACCATGATCGGACGCACTTATGCCGGGGGGCGTGAGGCCGATCTCGAGGATTGGCTTCTTTTCAAACCCCGGCGTAACGCGCTTAACCCGGCTTGGGGCTGGGCGGTTTGGTATCCCCTGCGGCGCAAGGCCGAGTTCGAACTTCTTAGCCGTGAAGAGCAGGGGAAAATTCTTTTCGAGCATGCCGCGGTCGGCATGCGCTACGGGCAGGCAGATTTGGCCCATGACATCCGCCTGGCCTGTCACGGGCTCGATCAAAAGGACAATGAATTCGTGATCGGGCTCGTGGGTTCGGAGCTTTATCCTTTGTCCCGGATTGTCCAGGACATGCGTAAGTCCCAGCAGACGGCCCGCTATATCCAATCGCTCGGCCCATTTTTTGTGGGCAAGGTTTTCTGGCAAAGCCCTCTTCCCGCGGAAGCTCAAAAGGGCCCCTCCCGCAGTCCACAATCCGCCTAGACTTTAAAGAAGCCCAAAGGATTCGGGCCATAGCCCTATGGGATCAACGATGAAACCACCGATTCAGCTCCGGAAGATGGAAGGCATTTTTCTTAATCCCGGGGCTCCGCCCTATGAACGCCGGGCCGCTTCGGAGCTGGCGCGTTATCTCAAAAAAATAACCGGGAAAAAATTTTCGGTAAAACGCGCGGGAGGGAAGCTTCCCGAAAGAGCCATTCTGATCGGCTGGGGTCCTGCGGCTGAAAAGTTCTTCCCTGAAATTCCAGCGTCCGATTTGGGCTCCGAAGAAATTATTATCCAAACTTCCGGCGGAAGGCTTCTGGTGGCGGGCGGGCGGCCCCGGGGCACGCTTTACGCGGTGTCGCGATTTCTGCAGGATTTCTGCGGGGTCCGGTGGTGGACTTCCTGGGCCGAAAAAGTACCGCGCAATTCCGGCCTTGCGATTCCGAAAATTAGGGTCCGGGCAAAACCGGCTTTTGAAATGCGCGACCCCTACTGGTTTCCGGCTTTTGACCCGCTTTGGGCGATGCGGAATCTTTCCAACGGCATGAACTCCAGGATTCCCGAAGACATGGGCGGGCATGTGATCCCTCACCCCATCGGATGCGCGCACACCTTTCGTATCCTGGTTCCGCCCGGGGAACATTTTGAAAAGCATCCGGAATGGTTCAGTCTTGTCCAGGGCGAACGCCGCTCGCAGCGGGCGCAGCTTTGCCTGACCCACCCCGGGCTTCGGCAGTTTGCGGCGGAGCGGACTTTAGAATTTCTCCGCCAGGGGCCCCGGGAATGCCGCACGATATCGGTTTCGCCCAACGACTGGTTCGGAGCCTGCGAATGCGAAAACTGCCGCGCCTTTGATCAAGCCGAAGGTTCGCCCGCGGGCACGCTGCTTGATTTCGTGAATTTCGTGGCCGAAAAAGTCGAAAAAGAATTTCCGCATATCCTGGTCGACACACTCGCTTACCGCTACACGCGCAAGCCGCCCAAGACGGTCCGCGCCAGGCCGAATGTCATGGTCAAGCTTTGTTCCTTCGAGTGTAATTTCCGGGAGCCGCTGGATCATCCCTCCAACGCTTCGTTTGCGGAGCATATCCAGGCATGGTCTAAAGTTTGTTCCAAACTTTTTGTGTGGGATTACACGCCCAATTTCGCCCATTTTCTTTTACCGCATCCCAATTGGTTCACGCTCGGTCCCAATTTAAGATTTTTTAAAAGCCACGGGGTCATGGGCATGTTTGAACAGGGAGTTCAGGAATGTCACGGCGCGGAAATGGGGGAGCTCAAGGCCTGGCTCCTTGCCCGGCTCCTCTGGAACCCTTTCCAGGACGACCGCGCTTTGATCAAGGAATTCCTGGAAGGTTACTACGGCCCGGCCGCGCCCTTGATCATGAGTTATTTCGAGCTTATTTATAAAGCTTCCGAGGGCTATAGCCTGACCTGTTTCAATGGTTACGATAATCTTGACGTTCCGTTTCTCCATTTTAAATATCTTTCGCAAGCCGAACACCTTTGGCGGGAAGCTGAAAAGTCCGTGAAACGCAAAGCCGATTTTTTGCGCAGAGTACGGGTGGCCCGCCGCTCAATCGGTTACGCCTGGCTTTTGAGATGGGACGCGCTTGAAAAAGAATGCCGTGAAACGGAAGGCGGCTGGCCTCATCCGGAATCCAAGGCCGAGTACGCGGCCAAATGGCTTAAGCAAACAGCCGGGGAAAAACGATTTGCCTGGACCCAGGTTTCCCGTACCGCCGAAGGCGGGCCGACGCCCACGCCCGAACTTTTCGTGGCCGCGGTTAACGAAGGCAAAGCGCTCACCTGGTGAAGGCCATTCTCTTTTTGTCCCGCCTGGCGGGGCTGATTTTTTTCTCCGCGGCACTTTGTCTCGTTTGTTTTTTTGCGGTTCCTGCCGTGACGCGAGAAGGTCTTGAGCGCGCGGCGAGCTTTTTGGGACGTGAATATCTGGCCGAAGGGGTTCGTCTTGAGAGTGCCGGGTTTGACAGAAGTCTAAGGCTCCATCTAAAGGGCGTGCGGGGAGGGCTTCAGACTCCGGACGGAGTTTTCCAATTCCAGATCGAAGCGTTGGATGCCCGCGACGGTCTGTGGAGGCTTTTAGCCCGAAAACCGGTTCGATTTGTTTTTGAGGGGGCCGGCCCCCAGGCTCCGGGAGGTGAAGGGATTCGAGGGGAAGGCTTTTTTGAAGGAATTCTTCACTGGAGACTCAACATGCAGGCAGAAGTTTTGAGCGTAAAACTTGAAGATCTTGAGACCCTGAACCGTGAGGGCTTGCAGGGGTCAAGCGGCCGTCTCGCCGGAAAGGCTAGTCTGGACTCGGATTGGACGGGGCATACCTGGTTCGATGCCGAGCTTTATGTGCGCGAACCGGGGGGGATGATCCAGGGCCGTTTTTTTGAGGGATTTCTTCCTTACATGCCGAAGACGAGGCCTCGCAAAACCCTTAGCGCCCTGGCCGGTTCCGGGCAGCTTGTCCATTACCGCAATGCCGATCTTCGCATGAGCCTTGCCGAGCGGGATAGCATGAAAATCTTTTTTCATATCCTCATTCCCGATTATAATCTAAACCTTAATCTTAACCTTGAGGTCCGGGTGGATAACGGGCATTTTTTTGATTCCATGGCAAGGCTGATGGGGTTTGCGGAGGTGCGGGGATGAAAAAATTAATGGCGACGGTTCTGATCGCGGGGTTGGCGGGCTTTCAGGGGTGCACGGTGAAGGCTGTCGGGGACCCCGACCGTCCGATCACCATCAACGCGAACGTGGTGGTTGATATTCGAGGACTCAAACAAACGGCCTCCGGCATTGAAGACCGGGTAGCCAAGGGAGGATAACATTCATGAAAGCGTGGGCGAGAATTTTAACCGGAATTTATCTTTGGGCGGGTTTTTCGGCGTCAGCCATGGCCGCGGCTTATGACATCAAACAAATGACCCCGGAAATCGAGCAGGCTTTTCAAAATCGTCAGGGCCGTTACCAAGAACTGCAGAGCTTGAAAGCCCAAGGCCATCTCGGGGAAGACAACCGGGGTTATGTCTATGCCCATGACCCCTCGGCGGCGAGTTTTGCCGAGACCGAAAACTCCGACCGGGGGGTTCTTTACCGGGCCATTGTGGACCAAAATGGTCTCGGGCCTCAAGGCCTGGCCCAGGTGCAGGCGGTTTTTGCCGAGGTTCAGCGGGAGAAAGCAAGGCCGGGTGATTCCATTCAGCTTCCGGACGGAACCTGGGTAAAAAAGTAGGCTCTCTTTTATGAGAACGAGTGAAAAAAACGAGAAATCCGTGAGACATCGAAGCGCCTTTATTTTTTTTAGCCTGATTACGGTTCTTGCGCTCGCCGCGCCGCTTCTTAAGGCTGAAGCGGAAGAAACGCTTCCTCCGGTCCCGAAGGGTCCGCTTCTCCTGACTAGCGTCAAGCCCGAGCAGTTAAACCCGGGCTACTGGATCAATCGTCTCGAAGATCCCGGACGGATTTTAAAGACGCCGGCCGAGCTGGCTGAAATCAATGAAGATGTTCATTTTGCGCTTAGCCATTGCGTGGACATTTTTAAAATGGACGGCCGCAAGCCCGGTCTGGCGGTCCGAGATCAGCTTGAGCTCGAGTACGGCGCCGTCAAGGGCCGCGTTCTTTATGATGTTCAGGATGAGCGTATCCCAAAAAGTTTTTTTGAAGAAAAAATCGTGCCGCTTGTGGCCATCAAGACCGTCCCGGATCGGATTCCGGTGAAGTGGGGCGCCGCAGTCCGTCCGACTTCCGTCCGCGCGCTTCCGACCGAAGTCAAGATGCTCGAGGCCAAGGGCGATATCGAGTTTGACCAGCTCCAGTTCACGCTGATCAAGCTCTGGACCCCGGTGGGGATTTTACACACCTCTTCAGACGGGAAATGGTATTACATTCAGGCGGCTTACACGCGCGGCTGGGTCAAGGCCCGAGACATCGCGCTTTTTGATTCGCGCGACCAGCTTCGCACGTACGCAAAATCGCCGGAATTTCTGGTCGTGACCGGCGAGAGCGTGCCCCTTTACGCGGACCCGGGCCTCACCGGAAAAATCCAACAGCCCAGCATGGGGACAATCCTTCCCTTAAAATCCCGAAGTAAGACTTATTATGCGGTTTGGATTCCCGAGCGAGGCGGGGATGGAAAGGCGCTCCTGACCGAGGCCTATTTGGATCTCGCAAGCGACGTCTCAAAAGGATTTCCGCCGTACACGCAGGGCAATATTATCCGCCAGGCTTTCAAATTGCTCGGCGCGCGTTACGGCTGGGGCGGCACGTATAACGGTCGCGACTGCTCGGGGTTCACCCAGGATGTTTTCTTGAGCATGGGCGTTGAGATGCCGCGTAACGCCAAAGATCAGGTTTATGTGGGGACCCAGCTCGATCATTTTGAATACAAAGGCGACCGCGCCCGGCGCCTCGCGGTTTTAAAAGCCGCGACTCCCGGGGTCACGCTTTTTCGCATGCCCAAGCACCAAATGCTTTATTTGGGTGAAGTGAACGGAAGATTTTATGTGATTCATTCCACCTGGGCCGAGAGAATTTCCATGAGCTCGGATGAAAAAAACCGCATTAATCAGGTCGTGGTTTCAGACCTCGATTTAAACGGGCGCTCTTACCTGGGTTCCCTCGAAGAGCGCATTATTTCCGCAAGCGAAGTCCGCTAGCTTTATTCAAGGCTCCTCCCGGATGAATTTTCCGGGGAGAGTTTTTAAAATTCCTTTTGAAGGTTTCCCGCGCCAACCCTGAAAGGTCCGCACGACTTATTTCCTCTTTTAAATTTCAGCGCGTATTTTCCCGATCCGGATGCCGGGTATTTTGAAAGCCCGCCCTTTACGTGCTAATTTTGAAGTCAAGAGAGAGGGGGCGCGCGCAAATCCATGTTTGGGCCTTTTGCCGAAATCAAGCAGGAGATCCTGGAAATTCCGGAAGTCGGGGGAAATCCCAGGCGGGTCTGGTCCTGGCATAACCTCAAAGATTTTTTAGGCTGGACGGGCCGCGCCTTCCGCTGGGGATTCGAAGAAAA
>JAHFHI010000080.1 GCA_023246995.1 Candidatus Omnitrophota bacterium | reverse complement strand
ACGGCGGGACCAATGAGGGGCGCGCCCCGGCCTATACGCCCAAATACAACCTGCGTTTCGGCTTGGGCTACAACTATCGCGGCCGCGTAAAATTGAACCTCCAGAGCACTTTTATCGGGGATCATTTCGCCGATGATGCCGGAACGCTGAACCGTAAGATTCCTTCCTATAAAGTCTGGGATTTGACCGGGGAGGTGCATCTTCTCGAAGATGTCAAAGGGGCCTTTGATCTTAGCCTCTTTGGGGGAATCAGCAATCTCTTTGATGAGCCTTATTACGCCCGCATCACGAGCGGCGGAATCGATCCGGCCTATGGACGCAATGTCTATGGCGGCGTAAAAATCCGCTTGAGTTAGTACGCCGCGGCACGGCTAAAACATCATCCCTTCCTTTCCGCGGGCGATCTATAGTAAAATGCACCCGCTTCGAGTCGTCTTCACAGGGGATCGGGAAACGGATCGGCGGCTTTCACGCATCTTCCTGCCCGTTCCCGAATAAGAGGAGAGGGATACCCATGGTGACAGCAACTGATATCCGCGTTGGAAACGTGCTTCGTATTGACGGCAAGGCCTGCAAAGTACTTTCCCAGGAGATCCGGGGGACGGGAAAATTCGGCAAGACCGTGCATCTACGGGTCAAAAGTCTCGAGGACGGAAACATTCATGAAAAGAGTTTTCGCGCTGAAGACAGGGCGGAGAACATCGACGCCCAGCACGGTAAGATGCAGTATCTTTACCGCCAAGGCGATGAATTTTATTTTATGCACATGGAGACCTTCGAGCAGTTCAGCCTCCCGGTGTCGGCAGTCGGGAAACAGGAGGTTTTCCTCAAAGAAAATCTTGAGATCAGCGTTCTTTTCGCGGACGGCAAGCCGCTTTCAATCGAATTCCCGAAAATGGCAGAGCTCAAGGTGACGAGCGCGCCGACGGCCGTCAAGGGGGGTGTCAGCACCTATAAGGAAGTCGAGCTCGAAAACGGGCTCACGATTCTAGCCCCGCAATTTATCAAAGAAGGCGAGACGATTCGCGTGAACGTGGAGGATCTTGCCTATGTGGACCGGGTCACCATCAAAACGCTCTAGCCCTCGATAACGCGCCCCGGTCTTTTTGGGGGCGGGAAAATTTATCTCCATGACGATGAAAGCCCCCACGATTATCCTCATGACGGATTTTGGTTATGAGGATTCCTATGCCGCGCAGATGAAAGGCGTTATTTGTTCGATTTTTCCGCACGCGAACCTTGTCGACCTGACTCACGGAATCCCTCCCCAGGATATTCGAAGGGGCGCCCTCACATTACTCGATGCGTTCCGGTATTTCCCCCCCGGCTCAATTTTTGTCTGCGTGGTGGATCCCGGCGTCGGTACGGACCGGAGGATTCTTTGCGCAAAGTCCCGAGGCCGTTTTTTTATCGGCCCGGACAACGGCCTCTTGAGCCTTGCGCTTGAAACGGGGTCGCCCTGCCGTGTGCGAAACCTTGAAAACAAAAAATTCTTCCGTTCCGCGCACCCTTCCGGGACATTTCACGGGCGCGATATCATGGCCCCTTTGGCCGCGCGGCTGGCCCGGAGCCCGTCGGGAGTTTTTAAAGAAGCCGGGCCCCTGGTTGAAAATTGGGTTAGACTGAAAGTCCCCGGGGTTAAAAGAATTTCAAACCGGAGCCTTACGGGAGAAATTCTCTTTTTTGACCATTATGGGAATGCCGTTACGAATATTCAGAGGAGCGATGCTCGAGAGGGTTTCTGGAATCGGTCACGAATTTTTGCGGGAACCAAAACGATCGGAAAAATCCACGGGACTTACGCTTCCGGGGTTTCCCGGCAGCCCCGGTGGACGGCGCTTTTTAACAGCGCCGAGCGCCTCGAGATCGCACAACGCGGCGGATCAGCCAAGCGGGGCGGCCTCGGGCTCGGGCAAAAGGTGAGGGCCATCGCGTGAGCCTAAAGAAGTTTTCGGTCCAAAGTCGAAAAGTCCTATTTTCGAAAGGCCCCATCCACCTTGTAGATTGCCGGGTGCGGATGCCGAGCGGGCGGGTTCTTTCCCGCCAGATTATCGAGCATCCGGGTGCCGTGGTCGTGATTCCAAAGATAAGTGAGGACCGGTATCTTCTGATCCGCCAATTCAGGTTCGCGGCCCGGGATTGGCTTTGGGAGCTTCCGGCCGGAGGCATCGAACCCGGGGAGTCGGTCCGCTCCGCGGCCGGGCGGGAACTTGCCGAGGAAACCGGGTTTCGCCCCGGGCGCTTAACGAAACTTTTTGATTTTTTCCCCACGCCTGGAATTTCCGGAGAGATCATGTATCTTTTTCTGGCTGAAAATCTCAAGCCGAGTGATGCCGAGGGGGATGATGATGAGGAGATCGAGATCGGGTCTTTCACCTTTGCGCGCATCATGAAAATGGTTCGGAGCGGAGAAATTGTCGATGGGAAGACGCTTCTTGCTTTTCATGCCCTAAACGGACCGGGTCCGGGTTCGCGGCGCCGTCGAGGGAAAAAGAAGCATTGAAACCGGATGTTTTTTCCTTAAGATAGGGGCTCTTCCTGCCGTAAAGAGTTTCCAATGCGCTGGCGTAGCTCAGTCGGTAGAGCAGCTGTTTCGTAAACAGCAGGTCCTCGGTTCAAGTCCGAGCGCCAGCTCCGTTTTGCACACACACACTCATCGCTTCCGCCGAAGATGAGAGGGGAGAATCCTTAGAAGATCCCTGTATTTGGCGACCGTCCTGCGGGCGAGGCGTACCCCCTCTTCCTTTAAAATACCCGCGATTTCCTGATCGCTCAAGGGGCTGGCAGGATTCTCTTTTTCGATCAAACCCCGGATGCGTTCCATCAGGCTTTTTTGGGACTCCTCGGCCCCTTCAAACCCCTCCATCCGGTTGGAAAAAAAACTTTTATAGGGAATCAGCCCCTGGGGGGTGCTCATGTACTTGCCTTGAATCGCCCGGCTCACCGTGGATTCATGGACTCCGATCTTGGCCCCGATGTCTTTGAGCGTAAGCGGTTTTAAATGCGAGAATCCTTTATCAAAAAACTCTCGCTGCGAGCCGGCGATGGCTTTCGTGACTTCCTCGAGCGTGGAATTGCGCAGGGTAAGGGCCTTTAGAAAATCAAAGGCGGATGCCAATTTTCCCTTCAGAAACTCGCGAGCCTTTTCATCAAGATCTTTGGATCGCAGGAGCTTTCGGTAGTAAGGGCTGACACGGACTTTCGGGATGCGTTCCGTATGGATTTCAATTTTTAGATTTTCCGGGTCCTCCTCGTCGATCCCCACGCTCGCATCCGGGATCACGACCAGAGCTTGGGGGGAATAAAAGGTCCTTCCCGGGCGCGGCTCAAGACGGCCGATCAGCCCGAGAGCCCGGCGGATGTCCTCGGCCGGCGAACCCAGGATGCGGCTAAGCCCCGGGATGTCCCGCTTTTCTAAAAGAGGCATTTGTTCCCGCACGATCCGGAGGGCGAGCGCGAGAAACGGCAACGGGGCATCTTTTCTGCCAGGATGTTCCGCGGCTGCAAGGGCAGAGCTTTCGATTTCACGGATTTTTTTAAGCAGCTGAAGGCATAGCGCCTCCTGAAGCGACCGTGCTGCAATGCCCGGAGGTTCAAGTTCCTGTATCTTTTTCAGGAGCGTCAGAATTTTCTCGGTGGAGCATCCCCGAGCCAGCGCAATCTCTTCGGCGGAAGCGCGCAGATAACCGTCATCGTCGATATTTCCTACGATTTCCTGCGCGAGGAGCAGATCGTCCTTGCCGAGATCGAGAAACCGGATCTGCCAGAGCAGGAAATCCGAAAGAACTTCAGGGCGGGTAATCAGGGTTTCGTGATAACGGTGCTTGGCCCCGGATTCCTCGCTGTCGGGTGCCGATAAGTCCTTATAGCCGAGGCCATCCCGGAAATTATCGTCGAGCTGGTCCAGGTGATCAAAATTTTCTCCCGGACGCACCTCGCTTGCGAGGGAAGGGCCGTCATCAGGATTTTCCAATGGCTCCGGGGCTGTTCCCGGGTCTTCTCCCGGGGAAGGGGCGCCGGGCTCCTCAAGCACGGGGTTTTGCGCGATCTCGGCTTCAATGGCCTGCTCCAGGTCTGCGACCGGGATTTGCAAAAGCTTCAAATACTGACGCATCTGGGGGGACAGGACAAGCTTCTGGTTTTGTTCGTGTCGCATGCGAAAGTCCATGAAGCGAACCTTATCACGATTCCTAGGGGATGTAAAGATAGGGGGGAGGGTATTTCTACGTAACCTCCGATATTTGAAAAGGTTAGAAAAGGTTTGACAGATCCCGGGGATTTGCCTAAAATTCGGCGTTCTGTTAAAACCGGATACCAAAACTATTCCTCTCATGAATTTGGCCGAAGAAACAGCAAGCAGCGATCTGCAGCCGGGGACCGAGCCCGGTATATCAGGGCTGCGCAAAAAGAGCGTTCCCGCCGGGCTTTGGACCAAATGCCCGAGCTGCCAGCATGTCATCTTCAATAAAAGCCTCCGGGAGAATTTTTCCGTCTGCGCGAAATGTCATTATCATTTCATCATCGGCGCTCATGAGCGCATCCAGCAGCTTTTGGACTCAAAATCCTTTAAGGAGTTTTACGGGGATTTGGAATCCCGGGATCCTCTGCGCTTTGAAGGGGTTAAGTCCTACCTTGATAAAATCCGGCAGGACCAGAAACGCACGGGGCTTAAAGAAGCTTGCCTGGTCGGGGAGGGCTTGCTTGCCGGCCACCCGGTGGCATTCGGAGTCACGGATTCCCGTTTTATCATGGGCTCCATGGGATCTGTCGTAGGCGAAAAAATCACGCGTCTGGTGGAACACGCCCTGGAAAAAAAAATCCCTCTGATCATTATTTCCGGTTCCGGCGGCGGGGCGCGCATGTATGAGGGAGCTCTTAGCCTCATGCAGATGGCCAAGACCTGCGCCGCTCTCGCGCGCTTTCAAAAGTCACGCCATCCCTATCTATCAGTCTTGACCAATCCGACGATGGGCGGGGTGATGGCAAGTTTTTCTTCTCTCGGGGACGTCATTTTGGCCGAGCCGCAGGCCCTTCTCGGGTTCGCGGGCCCGCGGGTGATTGAACAGACCATCCGTCAGAAATTGCCTCCCAATTTTCAGTCTTCCGAGTTTCTGATGGACCATGGAATGGTGGATATGGTCGTGGACAGGCGGCAGATGCGCGATACCCTTCGCCTGATTTTAGAATATTTTGATTGAAATTCAAACTCGGGAACCCGGGTTGAAGCGTTAGGAGAGAACATTGGCAACGGTCATCTTAAAAAATGTTTCAAAAAGTTATTCTCCGACCTCCCTGGCTGTCAAAAATGTCAGCCTTGAGGTTGAGGATAAGGAGTTCATGGTTTTGGTCGGCCCGTCGGGCTGCGGGAAATCGACCACGCTACGCATGATTGCCGGGCTCGAAGAGGCCTCCGAGGGGGAGATCGTCATAGGGGATCAGATTGTCAATGACGTCCCGGCCAAAAACCGTGACATCGCCATGGTTTTTCAAAATTACGCTCTTTATCCCCATATGACGGTTTATGAAAACCTGGCCTTTGGTCTTAAACTGCGAAGGTACCCCCCCCGTGAGATCGAAAGGCGCGTGCAGGAAGCCGCCGAGATTCTCGGACTCGGCAGTCCCCAGATGCTGAAACGGAGGCCGAAGGAACTTTCCGGGGGAGAGCGGCAGCGCGTCGCCGTGGGGCGCGCGATCGTCCGCAAGCCCAAAGTGTTTCTTTTTGACGAGCCTTTGAGCAATCTGGACGCGAAACTGCGCGTCCAGATGCGGATGGAACTCCAAAAACTGCATAACCGGCTTCAATGCACCATGATTTACGTGACGCATGATCAAGTCGAAGCCCTCACTTTGGGCGACCGCATCGTGGTGATGAAGGATGGGACCATTCAGCAGGTTTCAGACCCGGTCAATCTTTACGAAAACCCCTGCAACCGCTTTGTCGCGGGTTTTATCGGTTCACCGCCGATGAATTTTTTGACTGGCAAGATCATCGTTCAAAACGGAGATTATTTTTTTCAGGACAAGGCCATCAAGCTGCGGCTTTTGCCCCAGCATCACGCCCGCATCGCACCGTACCGCGACCGGGATGTCACGCTCGGCATCCGCCCCGAAGATATCTACGACAAGATTTTTGCCCTCGACGCCCGCCCGGAGTTTACGATCACCGCCACGGTGGATGTGCTCGAGGTCATGGGTTCGGAAATTTTTCTCTATTTGAACGCGGGCAATAACAGTTTTGTGGCGCGGGTTTCCAATCAGGACGCTGCGGTCGCCAATCAGGACCTGCAGGTCGTCTTCGACATGAGCAAAGCTCATTTCTTCGACGCGCGCGACGATAAAGCCATCTTTTAAATCCCGGAGGACCCCGGAAGGCCTGTTTGA
>JAHFHI010000079.1 GCA_023246995.1 Candidatus Omnitrophota bacterium | reverse complement strand
AGATTCAAAGCGAGACAAGCGCGGTGCGGATTCACGGTCTGATCGGCAAGCCTTTTCTGGCGCGCTCCAACCGCACGGGACAGAGTTTTTTTATTAACGGCCGGTGGGTTCGTTCTCTGGCTTTAAGCTACGGACTGCAGGCGGGATTCCACGGCCTGCTCATGCAGGGCCAGTATCCGACCGCGGTCGTTTTTCTTGAGCTTGATCTTGAGCGGGTTGACGTGAACGTTCATCCGACCAAGCAGGAAGTCCGGATCTCGAACGAGTCCGAGCTCAAATCTCTTTTACAGGAAACCGTGGCCAAGCGCCTCGCCGAAGAAGCCGATCTCGCGCCCCAAATGAAAGCCGCGCGGCTTCAAGCAGAGACTTGGCAGGTGTCTTCAGGCCCGTCTTCAGCGCCGCTCTCACAGTCTTTCACAAGGCCCTTTGCCCCGAATTTTATGACGAGCCCGGCGGCCGGTCCGCAGACCGCCGCGGCTGCGATGGCTCACGCGGAGCCATCCGCTGAAAGCCCGATTTTATTGCGCGGCAAGCTGGGGATCACCAAAATTCTGGGACAGATTCACAACACTTTTATCGTGGTGGAGACTGAAGAAGGGCTTCTTATCATGGACCAGCACGCGGCTCATGAGCGGATTAACTTCGAAGCCCTTGTCAGAAATTTTGAAGCCGCGACGCCCGCCGCGCAGCGTCTCCTGATGCAGGAAGTCCTTGAACTCGGGATGCGCCCGGCCGAGCTCATGCGCGACTCGCTTCCGTTTCTGTCCAAACTCGGTTTTGAGATCGAGGCCTTCGGAGAAAATGCTTTTGTCATCCGTGCCGTCCCGGCCATTCTGGCCGATGAAAACCCGGTGCCGCTTTTGAAAACCTTTCTCGAAGAAAAAGAGGAAGGGCGGATCAAGACCGGCCTTGAAGGCAAGGCCGAGGATATCGCGGCGCTGATTTCCTGCAAGAGAAAATCCGTCAAGGCGCATGACCCGATCGCCTATCCGGTCCTGGTGAGCATGGTTGAAAGGCTTTCGGCCTGCGAGAACCCCTTTTCTTGTCCTCACGGGCGCCCGGCCTTTCTGAATTACCGTTTTAACGAGCTTGAAAAGCAATTCAAGCGGGTGCTTTGACGGCTCTGCTTTTTACCGGGCCCGGGCCGTTTTAATCCATGCCTCAAAAACCGATTCTGATTTTTGACGGGGACTGCAATTTCTGCCGCCGCTGGGTGGCTCGGTGGAAAGCCCAAAGCCGGGGCGCCGTCGAATTTGCCCCTTACCAGGAACGCGCCCGGGATTTCCCGAAAATCCCGCCGCAGAAATTTCAGGAATCCGTTTATTTAATCGAGTCTTCCGGCCGAGTGACCCGGGCCGCCGAGGCGGTTTTTGAAACCCTTGCCGTGTCTTCGCTTCGCGGAAAGTGGCTTCGCGGGCTCTATCGATCCCTGCCCGGCTTCGCCTGGATTTCGGAATCCTTTTATGCCTTTGTCGCCGGGCGCCGGATACTCTTTTCGAAACTGACGTGGCTTCTCTGGGGCCCGCATCTTGAGCCTCCGTCCTTTTATGCGGCGCGCTGGATATTTTTAAAAGGCCTCGCGCTGATATATGCCGTGGCCTTTGCCTCCCTCGGGGTGCAGATCCTGGGCCTTGTCGGGGCCAAAGGGATTCTTCCGGCCGGGATGCTTTTAAAGGCGCTTGCCTCGCGTTTCGGCCCGGAGCGTTTTTTCATGCTTCCGACGCTCGTCTGGCTGAACGATTCCGATTTTTTTCTGCAGATCCTGCCCTGGGGCGGAGTTTTTCTGGCCGCCCTGGCTTTTTGGGGGATTTGCCAGCCGCTTATTTTTTTTCTCCTCTGGATTTTTTATTTGTCGCTTGTGAGCGTGGGAGAGGATTTTCTGGCCTTCCAGTGGGACAATTTGCTTCTCGAGGCCGGGCTGCTCGCCGTCTTCTGGTCGCCCTTCGCCTGGAAAGGCGGCTTTCAAAAAATTCCCTGCGGCCTCACCCGAAGGCTTGTGGCCTGGCTTCTTTTCAGGCTCATGTTTTCTTCAGGCGTGGTGAAACTCGGAAGCGGGGACCCCGCGTGGGCGGGGCTGACAGCCATGGCCTACCATTACCAGACCCAGCCCCTCGTTTCCTGGACCAGCTGGTATTTTCACCACCTGCCGCTTTGGTTTCACAAGGCGTCCTGTGCCGGAATGTTTGTTATTGAGCTTGGACTTCCGTTTTTGATGTTTATGCCGCGCCGCCCCAGGTTTCTCGCCTTTTCCGGTTTTCTGGCCCTGCATCTCTTGATCATGGTAAGCGGAAATTACTGTTTTTTTAACCTGCTCTCGATCCTGCTGGCTCTGACGCTCTTAGACGACAGTTTTTGGCCGCCGCGCCTGCTTGCCTGGGCCGGGAAACCCAAAGAGGAGGGCCAAGCGCGGAAGTGGCGCGCGCTGATTTTTTTGCCGCTGGCGGCCGTACTTTTTCTTGTGACTGCCGGACAGGTTGCGGGCCAGCTTAAAATACCTTTCCGTGCGGACGGTATTTTAGGAGCGGTGCCGAAATTTTTGAGGCCCTTTCGAAGCGCCAACCCCTATGGCCTTTTTGCCGTGATGACGACTAAACGCCCGGAAATCATTCTCGAGGGTTCGCGCGACGGCGTGACCTGGGAAGCCTATGAATTCAAGTACAAGGCCGGAGATCCCCTGCGCCGTCCCGGGTTTGTCCAGCCGCACCAGCCCCGTCTTGACTGGCAGATGTGGTTTGCCGCGCTCGGCAGTTACCGCTCCGACCCCTGGATTGTGAATTTGTGTGTCCGGCTGCTTGAAGGCTCCCCGGAGGTGCTGAAGCTCCTCGGGAAAAATCCGTTTCCCGGAAATCCACCCCGCTATCTCCGGGCGGTCACTTATGATTACCGCTTTACCGATCCCGAAACGCGCCGCCGCACCGGGGCCTGGTGGCAGCGCGAATATCAGGGCCCTTATCTCCCGGCGATCTCGCTTCAATCCTGAAAAAAGCACGTTTTTTCGCCCCCCCGGGGCTGTGTTATACTGCGCGCGTTATGGGAAAGACAGGTTCCCGTCCGGCCAACAGGCTTGTGGCGGAGAAAAGCCCCTATCTTCTTCAACACGCCTACAACCCCGTGGATTGGCATCCCTGGGGCGCGGAGGCTTTCCAAAAAGCCAAAAGTGAAGGCAAGCTTGTTTTTCTTTCCATCGGGTATTCGACCTGCCACTGGTGCCACGTGATGGAGCGCGAATCCTTTGAAGACGAGCAGGTGGCCGCGCTTCTAAATCAGCATTTCGTTCCCGTCAAAGTGGACCGCGAAGAACGGCCGGATATTGACCACATCTATATGACCGCCGTGCAGGCGCTCACCGGATCCGGAGGCTGGCCGCTTAGCGTTTTCCTCACGCCCGAGGGAAAGCCCGTGACCGGAGGCACTTATTTCCCGCCCGAGGACCGGTGGGGAAGACCCGGCATGAAAACCCTTTTGCCCCGTCTTGCCAAACTCTGGTCGGAGAGCCGCCCGGAAATGGAAAAGGCGGGGGAAGACCTTACAGGTCTTCTTCAGGAGAAAAGTCCGGGACCGGCCGGCCAAGACCTTCCTTCGGCCGAGGGGTTGATCGCCAAAGCCTATCAGCACTTCGAGCAGAGCTTTGATCCCAAACACGGCGGTTTCGGAGGCGCTCCGAAATTCCCGAGAAGCCATGAAATTTCGCTCCTCCTGCGTTACTGGAAAAGGACCGGGGAGCCTCGCGCCCTTGAAATGGCGGAGTTTACTTTGAAATCCATGGCGCTCGGAGGGATTTATGATCATCTGGGCGGCGGGTTGCACCGCTACAGCACCGACGAGCGCTGGCTTGTCCCGCACTTTGAAAAAATGCTTTATGACCAGGCCATCATCGCCCGGACCTATATTGAAGCCTACCAAGCGACCGGAGCGGAGTTCTACGCGGGAGTGGCGCGCGACATCTTGGGTTACGTCCTGGGCGAGATGACTTCAAGTGAAGGCGGGTTTTATTCCGCGGAGGATGCCGACAGCGAAGGCGAGGAGGGGATTTTTTACGTCTGGCGCCCCGAGGAAGTGACGCGTGAGCTCGGCCCCCACGATGGGAAGATTTTTAACGAATTTTACGGAGTCGATGAGGCCGGAAATTTTGAAAGCGGCGCCTCGATCCTGCATGTGACGCAGTCCCTGGAAGACTTTGCGCGAAGCCGCGGGCTTACGCCGGAAAGCGTGAAGAAAATTTTGACCGAAGCACGGCCGAAACTTTTCAAAGTGCGGGGCAAACGGATCCGGCCTTTTAAGGACGACAAGATCCTCACGGCTTGGAACGGTCTTATGATCACCGCGCTCGCGAAAGCTTCCGCGGCTCTCGGCGATGCGGCTTATGCCGAGGCTGCCCGAAAAGCCGCGGGTTTTGTGCTGGAGCGCATGAGCCATGAGGGGATTCTCCTCCGGCGATTCAGAACAGGGGAAAGCGCTATTCCCGGGTTTCTCGAGGATTACGCGATGTTTGCCTCCGGGCTCCTGGATCTTTATGAAGCGACTTTTGAAATCCGGTGGATTGAAGAGGCCTCGCGGCTTTGCGGCCGGATGATCGAACTTTTTTGGGACGAACAAAACGGCGGTTTTTTTTCCACACCCCGCGGGGCTGAAACCCTCATTGTCCGGCCCAAGGAATATTATGACGGAGCCGTCCCCTCCGGAAATTCCGCGGCCGCGAACCTGCTTTTGAAACTCTCCAGGATGGCGGCGCGGCCGGACTACGAAAAATACGCCGCAAAAATTTTCGCCTCAAATGCCGCCGCGCTTAGCCGCCACCCGGTGGCGCATACGGAGTTTTTAAGCACCCTCGATTTTGCCGCAGGGCCGGGCCGTGAAATTTTGATTGCAGGCAATCCCCAAAATGACCGATTCAAAAGGATGAACGGTATTTTGCGGCAAGGGTTCCGGCCCGGGGATGTTTTGCTGCACCTTGATTCCGGCGAAGGCCGGAGTCGTCTTGAAGC
This sequence comes from Candidatus Omnitrophota bacterium, assembly GCA_023246995.1. GTDB lineage: Bacteria > Omnitrophota > Omnitrophia > Omnitrophales > Aquincolibacteriaceae > JAHFHI01. The sequence goes on along the minus strand of JAHFHI010000079.1, from coordinate 1,410 downwards.
GTTGGCGCCGTTTGTAAAAGCTTATCCGCCCGCCGGGGGGGCCGGGGATGAGGTCCGGGTCTATGTCTGCGAAAATCATGTCTGCCGGGGGCCCGTGACCCGGGAAGAAGATTTTCGAAAGGAAATCGGAGCATGAAGAAATACGACGCGGTGATCCTGGGCGGCGGGGTGGCCGGTCTCGGCACGGCGCTTCATTTGGCCAAGGCCGGAAGGAAAGTCGTGATTCTGACCCGTCCGCCCGGAATGGGAGAGGCCTCGCCGGCCGCGGCCGGGATTCTTGACCCCCTCCTTGAAATGGGCGCCCGCACGCCGTTTCTGGACTTGTGCCTTGAGGCCTTCAAGGGGTTCGGGACGCTTATCGGTGAGCTGCGACGCCGCGGCGGAAATGACGGAGGCTATCAAAAGCTTGGCATGTATTACATTGCCATGAACCGCGCCGAGGAAGCCGAGCTCGTCAAACGCCTTAAATGGCAGTCAAAAAGCGGATTTCCCGTGGAATGGAAAAGCCGGAGTGAAATTTTAAAAGCCGAGCCCTGTGCCAGCGCCGAGGCGCGAGGCGGTCTTTTTTACCCCAAAGTCACGCGCGTGTTTCCCCAAGATTTTTTAGGCGCGCTGCGCCGTTATGCCGTGAGTTCGGGAGTCGAGATCCGGGAGTCAACCGCCGAGCCCCGGCTCGAGACGGACAAAGGCCGTGTGCGAGGCCTTGCGGCCGGAGATCTTAGAATAAAAACCGGGACGATCGTCAATGCCATGGGGAGCTGGGCGGGCTTGAGCTCTTTTGCCGGGGTGCGGGTTCCGGTGGTTCCGGTGCGGGGGCAGATCCTGCTTTCCAAACCGGAGTCCGGGTTTGGGGTCCGGGCGATCCTTCACACCTTAAACGGCGCCTATCTTGTGCCGTGGAAGAAAAACCGTTTCTTGATGGGTTCCACCGTGGAGTTTTCAGGGTTCCGGCCGCATCCGACGCGAGCCGGCCTGAAGTCGATTCGCCGAAGAATCTCCAAGCTGGTTCCGGATTCGGTCAAGCTCCGTGAAGAGACGTCTTGGGCCGGGTTGAGGCCCTATGCCAAGGACCGGCTTCCTTTGATCGGCGCTACCCGGCTCGACGGACTTTTTCTGGCGGCCGGTTTTTTTCGAAGCGGTATTTTGATCGGGGTTCATGCGGGCGGGCTTCTGGCGCGCATGATTCTTTCGGGCCGGATGCCCCGGGCTCTTTCGGCCTTTTCACCGGGGAGGTTTTAAAAAATATGCGCGTGCTTTTGGTGGAAGACGAGCGGAAAATGGCAAATTTTATCGAGCGCGGCCTTCGGGAGGAAGGATACGCCGTGGACACGGCCTATGACGGCGAGAAAGGCTGGGAGCTTGTTTCGATCAATCCCTATGATCTTATTATCCTGGATTTGATGGTCCCGA
>JAHFHI010000078.1 GCA_023246995.1 Candidatus Omnitrophota bacterium | reverse complement strand
CGCCGCTTCAGTCCAAAAAAAATCTTTACCGCAACAGCCTACTGTCATTCTGACCCCGGCCCGGCGAATGCTGCTCGGGGCGGTCTTGATCCTTGCTTACCCGCTCCTTGATTCAAACCCCTATCACATAGACGTGCTGGTTACGACCGGGCTTTTTATCCTGCTCGCGCTCGGCCTGAACGTCATTGTGGGTTTCGCTGGAATCCTAAACTTGGGCTATGCCGCGCTCTATGCCGTGGGCGCCTATGCCTACGCCCTTGCGAACCTTCACCTGAACGTTCCCTTTTGGGGCGGTATCTGGGTAAGCGCTCTGACGGCCGGGATTTTTGGGATGCTCCTGGCCTTTCCCGCGCTGCGGCTCGGAGGCGATTATCTTGCCATCGTGACCCTTGGGGCGGGCGAGATTGTCCGCATTTTGCTCAATAACCTGGATGAAATTACGGGCGGACCCAATGGACTTCTCGGAATCGCTCATCCCGTAATCGGGAGCTATAACTTCGGGGTGGAGTCAGCGCCCTACTATTATCTTGTCTTCGTTTTGATCTTTGTCGTCATCTTTTTCATGAAACGTCTTGAGAACTCCTATCTGGGGCGGGCCTGGGTCGCCATCCGCGAGGATGAGCTCGCGGCTTCTGCCATGGGCGTCAATTTGATGCGCGCCAAACTTTCGGCCTTCGCGATCGGTGGTTTTGTGGCGGGTCTCGCCGGCGCGATTTTCGCGGCCAAGCAGGGAACGGTTTCCCCGGACAGTTTTGATTTTATCCTTTCGGTCATGGTGCTGGCCATGCTGGTCTTGGGCGGCATCGGCAACATCTGGGGCGCGGTGCTGGGCGCCGTGGTCTTGAGCCTGCTTCCGGAATTTTTACGGGGTTTTGAAATTTACCGTATGCTTCTTTTCGGTCTGGCGATGATCCTGATGATGCTTCTGCGCCCGCAGGGGATCCTCGGGGAGAAGCATCATCGCGAGGAATTCAGTAAGTCCGAGGGAGAACCGGCCGGTGAGTAAGCCCGCCTTGCCCGCGCCATCCCCGGCCTTGCTCTGCCTTCAAAATCTGACGAAGCGTTTCGGCGGCGTGACGGCTTTCGAGCAGATCAGTTTTTCGGTCACCGCCGGGCAGATCATGAGCCTGATCGGCCCCAACGGCGCGGGCAAGACCACGCTTTTTAACTGCATCACCGGTCTTTACGTGCCCGACGAAGGAGACCTTTTTTGGGGAGCTTCCAAATCCGAGTCGGTCCGTCTAAACGCTCTTGAGCCCCACCGGGTGACGGGCCTGGGGATTGCCAGGACCTTTCAGACGATCCGGCTTTTTAAGCATATGACGGTCCTTGAAAATATTCTGGTCGGCGCGCACCTGCGCGCGCGCATGGGAGTTTTAGCCGTCATGTTGCAGAGCCCGGCGCTGAAAGCCCGCGAGCTGGAGCTTAAAGCCGCGGCGCTTGAGCTTCTGCGTTTTTTTGGCCTCGAGTCCAAGTCCGGGGAGCTTGCGCGCAATCTCCCCTACGGCCACCAGCGCCGGCTTGAAATTGCCCGCGCGCTTGCCTCGAAACCGAGCCTGCTTTTGCTCGACGAGCCCGCGGCGGGGATGAACCCTACGGAAAAAGATGACTTGGCCGGGTTGATCCGAAAGCTTCGCGAGCGCGGGGTGAGCATTCTATTAATCGAGCATGACATGAAATTCGTGATGCCGATTTCAGACCGGGTGATCGTGCTTGATTACGGCCGAAAGATCGCGGAAGGGACCCCGGCCGAGGTCCAACGCGATCCGAGGGTGATCGAAGCCTATCTGGGGCAGGGAGCGCACCCGCATGCTTGAAGTCCGGGATTTACGCTCCGGTTACGGAAAGATCGAAATTCTAAAAGGTCTCTGTCTCGCGGTGCCGCGGGGAAAGATCGTTTCCCTGATCGGTTCCAACGGCGCAGGCAAGACGACCTTTCTCATGACGCTTTCGGGGCTTGTCCGGGCCGGGGCGGGCTCCGTTTATTTCGAATCCCGGCCGGTTGAAAAACTGGCGCCTGATGAAATCGTCCGGCTCGGAATCGTGCAGGTGCCCGAGGGCCGCAGGGTTTTTCAGCATCTGACGGTTGAGGAAAATATGGATCTGGGGGCTTACACCCGCCGCGACCGGGAAATCCGGAAAGATAAAGAAGAGCTCCTCGGCCTTTTCCCCATTTTGAAGGAGCGCCAAAGCGCCCTTGCCGGAAATTTAAGCGGCGGGGAGCAGCAAATGCTGGCCATGGCGCGCGCGCTCATGGCCCGGCCCCGGCTTTTGCTCCTGGACGAACCGAGCCTTGGTCTTGCGCCAAAAATGGTGGAGCTCGTCTTTTCGCTGATCCGCCGGATTAATGAAGAACGGGGGATCACGATCCTTCTTGTCGAGCAGAATGCCTGGAAAGCTCTTGAACTTGCCCATCATGCCTATGTGATCGAAAGCGGCCATATTCAACTTGAAGGCCCGGGCCGGGAGCTTCTTTTAAGCCCTTTAGTAAAAAGCGCTTATCTTGGAGAATAATCGTTCTCGAGTTTGGCACTTTTTTCAGAATATCCTTCTCCCCCCATGGGGAGAAGGTCAGGATGAGGAGTTGAAGCGTGATTTTCCCCCTCACCCTAGCCCTCTCCCCATAGGGTAGAGGGAAAAGAGTGCCTATGGTTATTTCCAAGATGCGGACGAGAAAATTCTTTTTTATAGCGTCCGGGGTTCTGCTATGGCACAATTCCGAGCTTATTGAAGGTTAACCCATGATGATCCTGAAGCGGGTTGAACGCCCGCGCGAACTGAAATGGTATCAGGCCGGCGCCATGCTCTATGGTGACTGGGGCACAAGCAAGGCCTATGTGCTCGGCATAGCTTTCGCGCTCGCGGGCCACGCCTCGTGGTTCTTTCTGGGGCTGATGTCCCTCCTGACGGCGATCGTGGGGATCTGTTACATGATCGTCTGCCGCATCTATCCCGATGGCGGCGGTGTTTATTCCTCGGTCAAACCCCGCTCGCAACTACTGGCCGTGGTCGGCGCTTTTTTGCTTGTGGCCGATTACGTGGTGACGGCCTCCCTAAGCTCGCTTGAAGCCTTTCATTATTTTAATTTTGAACACGCAGAGCTTTGGGCCATGGGGGCGATTTTCTTGATCGGGGCCCTTAACTGGCTCGGGCCGGGCAAGGGCGGGAACCTCGCGACCGGCATTGCGATCGCTGCGTCCTGCGTGGCAGGGGTCCTTTTTCTCTCGACGCTTCCGCATCTGCCGCATGTGCAACTCCAATGGCCGGAAGCTGGTCTCGGCGCCAACTGGAGTGTTTTTGCCGGAATTGTTCTGGCCTTATCCGGCGTGGAAGCGGTGGCGAACATGACCGGTGTGATGGTTGACCCGGTGGGGAAAACCGCCCGAAAAGCTATTTGGCCTGTGCTTCTTGAAGTCTCTATCCTGACATTCCTGCTCGGGATTGCCATGAATGCCATCCCGGGGCTTCACGGACACACCGAAGATATGCTCCGCGCGCTTGGAAATCATTATATCGGGCCTTGGTACGGCCAGGTTATTTCCGTGGTTTTTGGTTTTTTGCTGCTTTCAGCCGCCAACACGGCCGTGGGCGCTTTAGCCAGCATCCAATTTGTCATGTCCAAAGACGGGGAACTCCCGGCCCCGTTTCGCGCCCTCAATCGTTTTGGAATGCCTTGGCTCGGATTGAGTGTCGCCACGCTTGTACCGATCCTGGTTTTAGTCGTCGAACATGATGTCGTCGGGCTCGCAGCCCTTTACGCCATCGGCGTTGTCGGAGCGATTACGCTTAATCTGGGAGCCACGGCCACGAATTCCGGCATTGCTCTGGAAAAATGGGAACGCGCGCTTCTTTTGGTGGTTTCTGTCATTCTCTTTGTCATTGAAATTACGATCTGCATTCAAAAGCATAATGCCCTGATGTTCGCGGCAACGGTTCTCACGGTCGGGCTGGGATTACGCTTTATCGCCAAGAAAGTCGTGCATGCCCCGGCTCCGGCTTTGGTCCCGAACGCTAACGTGCTGACGGTTTCCGAAGCCGTGGAAATCGCGCCGCTTTACAAAAGCTCGTTTATGGTTGGGTTGAGAGCGCTTAATCAGCCGCTTCTCGACGAGGCGATCCTGCGGGCCAAGGCGCTCGGCGAAAAATCCGTCTACCTCGCTTTGGTGGAGGAAGCCCCCGCATCCATTGAAATGCCCATGGAGCTTTCTCCTTCGAATGAGTCGCTCGAGCTTTTTGCCAAGGCCGAGCAGGAACTCGAGAAGCAGGGGATTATGGCGCTCCCCGTCTGGCAGCTTGGCCAGAACCCCGGCCGCATGTTGGCACGCGCAGCCCATGATCTAGGGGTCAACACCGTTTTAATCGGCACCACGAGGCGAAGCGCGCTCATCAGCCTTTTGCGCGGCGATGTTTTGCGCAGTCTTGCCTCCAATCTCCCCCGGACCTGCCGTCTTTTGATTATAGGTTGACCTCTTCCAGCTAATCGCTCTGCTTAGTTATACGTATCTGCCCGCATTCTCTAACCCAAGATCCTGTAGGAATATGAGGGTATAGAGATCTCTTAAAAAGGCTTAAAAAGCGCCAAAAAGGTGTAGACAGATGGTTGGATTTTGATTAGGATGCTATCTAATTCGGATCTAATCCGAATTAAAATTGCCTAAGAAAAGGACCTTTAGCATGTATGCGTTATTCCTGAAAGGCGGGCCGATCATGTGGCCCCTTCTCCTGGCTTCGATTACCGCCCTGACGGTCGCGATTGAAAGGATGTTCTTTATCGCCGCGGAAAAATTGAGGCGCAGTCCGAAAACCGTTGAAGCCGTGCTCCTTCAAGTTCAATTAGGCGATCTCTCCGCGGCCATTGAAAAAGGGAAAGTTTCCCGCGACCCTGTCGCCAAAGTTCTTGTTTACGGCCTCCGGCATGAGGGCGAGTCGATATCCAGCGCGCTCATGCGCGCGGGGAGCCGCGAACTCAAACGCTATGACCGTGGCTTGAGTATTCTGGATACTATCATCACGCTCGCGCCGCTTCTTGGATTACTCGGGACGGTCACGGGAATGATTCACGCCTTCGGTCTTTTGGGGGGGCAGGAGCTCGGAACGCCGAGCGCCATTACGGGCGGTATCGCCGAAGCGCTTATTGCCACAGCCTTTGGATTGGGGATCGCCATTACGGCGCTCATTCCTTTCAATTATTTGAACGCCCAGCTGGAGCGGACTCGCCACGAGATTGAGGATGCCGCGACCCATCTTGAGCTCCTGACATGGAAAGCGAGAACTTATGAGAATTCCCGCCTCTTCGAGCAGGCGTAAAGCCCGCATTGAAATTATCCCGCTGATCGATATTATTTTTTTCCTGCTCGCGACTTTTGTGATGGTTTCGCTTTCCATGGTCAAAAATCAGGGAGTTCCGGTGCATTTGCCCGTTGCAAGCACGGCCGCGCCCCAGGAAAGACAGGATAGCGTCACGCTAAGCGTTTCAAAAACCGGGGAAATCTATTTGGAGAAAGAAAGGGTGACCCCGGAGGATTTGAAGCTGCAGCTTGGCGCGCTCAAGGCCAAGCGCCCGGAAGTCCAGATTTTTATTCACGGCGATGAGGATGCCTCTTTCCGAAGCATGATGCAGGTGCTTGACGGCGTGAGAAGTGTCGGCATCACGAAGGTTGCGATGCAAACCCGGCCGGCGGGCCAGGCCTAGGAAACATGCGATGAAACTTTCCTCCACTTTTTCAAGTCTGCTCGCGTCCCTCGCGGTTCACGGCTTGGTCTTCTGCGGCGGCTACGGCGCGTTCGTTCACGCGGCCGATTACGGCATTCAAGGGTCTTCAGCCAGCGTGGAGATTTACATGGTCGCGGCTCTCCCTGAAGTTACCGAAAGCGCGACTGTGCCTACCCCGGAAAGGGAATCCGCGCCTCTTCTCACCGAAGAAAAAGGAGAAATGCCTGTTTTGCGGGCCAAGCCCGAGCCGCAAAAGAAACTTCGCGGTGAGACAGAAAAAATCCTGCCGGCAAAGAAAAGAAATATAAAGAAGTCCAAAGTCAAAGGGGACGGGAGTTCTCCGGTTCCCGGAGAGCATGCGACGACTCTCTTTTCTGCCGGAAGCGATGAGATCAGCGCCAGGCCCGGAAAATATCTGAACCGGCCCCCGCAATACCCTCCGCTTGCCATTGAGCGGGCCCAGGAAGGGCTCGTAGTGTTGGGTGTTGTGATCAATCCGGACGGCCGTCCCTCGGAGGTTCGGATTCAGAAGAGTTCCGGATATGCCCTGCTGGACCATGCCGCCCGGAAGGGGATAAGCCGTTGGCGGTTTGAACCGGCCCGGCTTTTGAACCGGCCCGTCGCTTCCAGACTCACCATTCCCGTCCGCTTCAGCCTGGACGAGCTCGCTTCCCGCTAAAAATCCCGC
>JAHFHI010000077.1 GCA_023246995.1 Candidatus Omnitrophota bacterium | reverse complement strand
TATGCGCGGCCGAATGCCGGAGGCGGAGAAGATCCTCTGGGCTTGTCTTAACCATGCTGGAGGTTTGGATGGACTTTATCACTCTCGGGAGATTGAAAGGGGCCCTTGCGGACCGAAAACACCCCTGCTTCGCAATTTATCTCCCGGTTTTTTGACCGATCCGGATGAAGATCCAAGATATCTAGGGGTCAGCGAATCAGGCCTTTGACGCAGGCGCATGACTCGACTTCTGGGTCTTTTTGCGCAGGCGGATGCGCTTGAGGCGGGCCTTTAACCGCTTTCTCTTAATGCGCTTCTTATGATCTCGTCCCATTCCCTACCTCCTTTGCGTGTAATGAATACCATAAATCCGCTCCTTATTGCAACCCAATTCTGCTGCATGCCTGACCTTATAGCCGGGGCGAACAATCCTTTATCCCGAGGACTTGCCCGGGGCGGTCTTTGACGTCCTCGGGGTTGCATGTTCCGGGCGCAGGATGTAATATAATTTTCCACACTCGCCATTTTAAAATCGGGAGGCCCTTTATGAAGGATCAAAAACTTAACCCCTGGCTTGTCGCCGCCGTTGCGTTTCTGCTCTTTGTCGTTGCCGTCGAAACGGGAATTCTGATCCACCGGCTTGGCGGGAGTAAAAAAACGAACCCGTCGGCCGTACGGCTGGATACCCTTGCGGATCCAGATTATCCGGCGGCCGCGCCCCACCCCTCCCGAAAGTTACCGAGCCACGCAGGCATGCCGTTCGGTTCCGAAGATGACCCTTTCGCAGCGCTTGAAAAGATTCAGGACCGCATGAACCACCTGTTTGACACCGCCATGTTTTACGGCCCACGGATGGCGCAATCTTTGGCGGGGGGAGGCTTTGATTTTTCTCCGGCCGTGGACATCACGGAAACCGCCGAAGCCTATCTAGTGAGCGGAGATATGCCGGGCCTTGAGAAAGACAAGATCAACATCTCGGTTGAAGGCGGGATGCTCACGATTCAGGGAATCCGCGAAACACAAACCCAAAAGGCCGATGACGGGTCCGGCTACTACTCCCAGGAACGCAGCTATGGTTCTTTTGCCCGATCCATTCCTCTGCCCGGGCCCGTGGATGAGAGTGCCGTAACCGCGGATTATAAAAATGGGGTCTTGACGATCAAACTCCCGAAATCAAAAGCTTTGCAAGCCGCAAAAGTCCTGGTTCAATAGCCCGGATCAGGCTTCGGATTCCTTTGCGGCGTGGAGATGGCCGGCGAATTCCTCGAGAATGCCGACCACTTCTTTGACTTCCGCGGGGCGGTGGAGGCTGTAGCGCTTGCGCACTTTCCATCCCCCTTTGGTTTTCTGCCAGCGGTAAAGGGAGATAAACGGTTTTCCAGATTTCGGATCGGCGAGAAGTAAGATCGCGCTCCACCAAATACCGGTTTTGGCGAGGGTGCGTCCGTCACGGATGAAATTCTTGTAATATTCGCTCACCGGAAAGTCAAACTCGACTGGCTTTTCTGTCATGCCCCCTCCGCGTTGAATCCTTTTCGTCTTGAGGATAACACAGGCCCGAAGTGGTGACAAAGTCTTTGACAAATTCCGCCTCGAAATGCATATTAGACCCGTTTCCCACCCCATTTCCGCGGTCTTCCCCGGGCGGTTAGTTCAGTTGGTTAGAACGCTTCCTTGACATGGAAGAGGTCACAGGTTCGAGTCCTGTACCGCCCAGAGTGGCTCATCTCCAAAGAACGAAGCCGTTCTAGAGTAGAGACATTTTATTTTTTCAAAAGCTCCCGTTGGCGGGGATTTAGTTCCCGCCACGCACCTTCCGCAAGATCCCCCAGTTCAAACCCGCTGATCGCGGTTCGAATGAGCCGCAAAGTCGGAAATCCCACGGCTGCGGTCATGCGCCGTACCTGCCGGTTTTTGCCCTCCGTAAGCTTAAGCTCGATCCAGCTTGTGGGAACGGAAAGACGAAAACGGATGGGCGGATTGCGCGGAGGATAGCCGGGCTCCTCAAGCAGTCTTGCTTCGCAGGATTGTGTTCTTCGCCCCTGAATCAGACCGCCTTTTCGAAGTTCCGCTATCGCGATTGGCGTCGCGATGCCTTCAACCTGAACGTGATAAGTCCGCGCGTGTCCGTGGCTCGGATGAAGGAGAAAGGCATTCCATTCCTTTTCGTCGCTCAAAAGGAGAAGCCCCTCGCTGTCCCAGTCCAGCCGGCCGAGCGGATAAACGTTTTTGGGGAATCCGAATTCCGCCAGGGTGCGGTGTTCCGGTTCCTGTTTTGTGAATTGCGAAAGAATTCCGTAGGGTTTATGAAAAGCAAGAATCATAGAAATCTTTTACTGCAAATCGAGGTTTCTATCAAGCCCCGCGGCAAGGCACGGGGGACCTTTTATAAAAGTAAACGAGGATCCGAGCTCTGCAAATCCCTTCATCCCCGCCTTCACCCCCAGAGAGAAGGATTAATTATGAAAAACCGAAACTCAAGATAGGAATTTCAGGACAGGCCCAAGTACTGACCGAGGAGCATTTTTGCGCGGCCTAAGGCCGCGGCGCGGTGGGAAACGCGGTGCTTCATTTCAGCGCTGACTTCTCCGAAAGTCTTTTGATAAGGCGGGTAGAAAAAAATCGGGTCATAGCCAAAGCCATTGCTCCCGCGCGGCTTGCGATGGATCGTGCCGTGCACTTCCCCTTCGGCAAGGCCTACAATGCGGCCCGGCTCCGCAATGGCAATAACCGACTTATAATGGGCACCGCGGCAATTATCCGGAAGGCCTTCGAGAAGACGCATAAGCTTTCGATTGTTATCTTCATCCGATTTTGCTCCGCCCGAAAAACGGGCCGAGAAGACACCGGGCGCCCCTTCAAGAGCATCGCAGCAAAGCCCGGAATCCTCGGCAAGCGTGAGCATTCCGCTTTGTTTGGCATACCCGAGGGCCTTAAGCGAAGCGTTTTCGCCAAAGGTTTGCCCGGTTTCGGGAACTTCGCGGACATCCGGATAATCCCCGAGTGAAATGATTCTTACGGGAAAACCCTTGAAGAGCTCGACAAATTCTTCGAGTTTTTTCTTGTTGGTGGTGGCAATCAGGAGAAGCCGCTCGGGGGGGGTCACAAACGTACAAACTTTTTCTGCAGGGCTATCAGTTCACCGATTCCTTTTTCGGCAAGGCGCGTCAGGCCCGCCATTTCCTTTTTTCCGAAGGGTTTGCCCTCGGCGGTTCCCTGGATTTCGACAAATTTTCCGGACCCGGTCATGACAAAATTCATGTCTACTTCGGCCTTAGAATCTTCCTCGTAGCAAAGGTCGAGCAGGGCCGATTCCCCGACCTTTCCCACGCTTATCGCCGCGACATAGTCACGAATGGGGATCCTGCTCAAGATGCCCTTTTTGACAAGCTTGGAGAGCGCCTCGACCAAGGCAATAAAACCGCCCGTGATAGCGGCCGTGCGCGTGCCGCCGTCGCCCTGGATCACATCCGCATCAATCCAGATCGTCCGTTCGCCTAAGGCCTTGAAGTCCACCACCGAGCGCAGGCTGCGGCCGATCAGACGCTGAATTTCCTGGGTGCGGCCCGAAGGCTTGCCTTTCGAGCTTTCGCGCGTGATGCGTTCATTGCAGGAGGCCGGAAGCATGCCGTACTCGGCCGTGACCCAACCTTTGCCGGTATTTTTTAGAAATTGGGGCGCCTTATCTTCAAAGCTTGCCGCGCATAAGACTTTGGTATCCCCCATTTCGATCCAGCAGGAACCCAAGGCATGGCGCAGATAACCTTTGCGGATTGTGATTTTTCTTAGTTCATTCGGCTTGCGCCCGTCGTGACGGATCATATCCCCTCGCCCTGTACTGAAGAATTTTTTCGGCCTTTTTGGGACCGGACTTTAAATTTATTGCTCGGCCTGCGCCCCGCCCGCGGAATTTCCCCCGAACATTCCCTTAAAAAGTCCCGAAAGGTCCATGAGGGAGGTGTTATTCTGGCCCGTGGGAATGCCCCAAATCTGAAGTTTTGAGGGGATCTGCTCGGCAAATTTGAGCGCCACAACGTTCTGGCCGCCTCCGAGCGCGTCGGCAAGCAGTTTTTTGCCCTCCGCCTCGGCCTTGAAGGCTGCGAGTCGTCCCGCGGCTTCCTGCTCGAGCTTGTAGCGCTGGGCATCGGCCTCGATCTTGGCGGATTGAGCCCTGCCTTCGGCTTCCTGCAGGACTTTAAGCTTATAACCACGCGCTTCGGCTTCCTGGCGCTTGGCTTCCTCTTCCTGGGCCAGGGCCCGGTTCTTATTGATTTCAACCTGCTGGGCCGCCAGCTTCTTTTGCTCGATCTGCTGCTCAAAGGCCTGGGAAAATTCAAAATGCCGGATGAGAGCGTCATGAATCTGAATCGCCGGATATTTGGCGAGGACGTCCTCAAGCTTCTTTTTAATCAGGTTCTGCATTTCATCACGGACACTGCCCTGGTAAATCTGCTCGGCGGGGTAACGCCCGAGGGCCAGGCGCGCCTCCGAGCGGATTTGCGGCAGAAGAATCTGATCCTCGAAATATTTACCGATCTGCTGGTGAAGCTGCGGTACCTCGTTAGCGCGCAGAGCGTAAATAACGGTCAGATCCACCGAAACGTTCTGCCCGTCGTTGGTTTTGAGTTCGAGGTTGTATTTCTTGTAGTCCTCGCTCGCCAGCGTATCGCTCGGGTAAGAGCGGGCGGAAATTTTGTAAATCACCATGTCCGTGATCCAGCGATTAAAAAAGTGGTACCCCACTCCGCGCGAAGTCGGATTCACGCGGCCCAGCACTTTATTGACTTCCACGGCCACTTCGTTGGGTTTCACATCCACCCAGCCGATGGTCATGAGCAGCATGCTTAATCCTATGATGGAAAGTACGCTCGCGAGAAATCTTCCCGGGGGAATCGACTGCGGAATCGGGTCTGCCATAAAACCTCCTACCTGATTTTTAGGATTTTGTGAAGACGGGGTACGATACGGACATCGGGAACGCGCTTGAGCGCAAGACGCTGAAGCGAATCAAGCAGGGCCATCAGTTCCGGGTCTTCGTGGCCCTCCAGAACACCCGAAAGGGGCTGCAAAATAACCGGCGTCTTGGGCGCGGTCTTTTCCACAATCCCGATCAGGCGGTCAAATTCTTTAAGATCAATGGCTTTGGAAAGAACAATTTTAACAAAGGTCTCCCGCGATCGCGCGAGTTCGAGAAACCGGGCATGCTCGTTTTCAAAGGCCGGCTCACCCGTAACACTCGAGGGTTTCATGTCCATAGCGATCACATCGCAAAGTTCGAGGACCTCGGCCAACGCGCGCCACAGAACGCCGCTCGTCTCAAGGTAAGCGCGCAGACCGCGGGTTTTCAAGCGTTCCATGAGAGGCTTTAGAAAAGTCAGATAGAGAAGCGGCTCCCCGCCCGTGAGGCTCACGAACGAATGCGGGCCTTCCTCTTGATCGAGGCGCGCGAGGGTTTCGATCACCTCGTCCAAATGCATTGAAGCCGCGTCCTTGCCGAGCTCGTCACAGTAGCCGCAGTGCATGTGGCATTCCTCGAAGCGCACAAAAAGGTGGCGCTCGCCAAGGCGCGTTCCCTCTCCCTGAAGGGAGGAGAAAATTTCCGTGATCCGGCTTTGTTCAGCGCTTGGGGGATGCAGCATAGTTGATAAGAGGATCAGACAGGCCCGCTTCTTCAAAACCTTTGGCGCGCAATAGGCAGGAATCACAAGCCCCGCAAGGCTGCGCCCCGCCCTGATAGCACGACCAGGTTTTCTCAAGCGGAACGCCGAGCCGGTTCGCGAGCAAAATAATTTCTTTTTTTGTGAGTTGAAGAAGCGGCGCCTCAATCTTAAGGGCGATGCCTTCGGCCCCTGCCTTGGTGCCTTTTCGCAGCATCTCTTCAAAGGCCCGGAAATATTCGGGGCGGCAGTCGGGATAGCCGCTGTAATCAAGCACATTGGCGCCGATGAAGATATGTCCTGCCCCGGTTGCTTCCGCGCAAGAAGCCGCGAGGGCCAGGAAAACACTATTGCGGGCGGGGACATAAGTCGCGGGGATGCCCGTTCCCATTTCAGCATGGCTCCGGTTTTGCGGGACCGCCATGGATGCGTCAAGGAGCGCGCTCCCCTTCCAGGGCATCGGCACTTCGCCGGTGAAATGCTGAATACCGAGGCCCAAGGCCAGCGCGCGGGCGAAATCGAGTTCCCGGCGGTGCTTCTGGCCGTAGAAAAAACTCAACGCGGTTAGCTGATAGCCTTCCCGGGACGCGGCGTAAAGAGCGGTCGCAGAATCAAGACCTCCCGAGAGGAGCACCACGGCTTTTTTCATTTCTGTCTCACCACCTGAACGTGTTCGAGCCTTTCGCCAAGAAACCGCTCGCCCACCCGGATAAAATTGCGGGGGCTGTCGCTTACAAAAACCTTCAGAGCGGGCCGTCTTGAGCCCTGATAGGATAGGCCGTTTCGTCGCAGAA
>JAHFHI010000076.1 GCA_023246995.1 Candidatus Omnitrophota bacterium | reverse complement strand
GTTGACGGTGGCCGGACCGATCAAGTTTTCGACATAAATAAGATCCTGGTAAGCAGGATTTTTTGTACTGGTGCTGCCCCAGAGAACTTTTTGGAGCTGGGCCCCGCTCTCGCGCAGAGTCCGGAACTTTTCCGAACCGAATATTTTTTTAAACTCACGGTAGATGATTTTTGAATTCGCGATCGCGGCTTTCCCGCGCAGTTCGAGCAATCGGCTGCCGGCAAGAGGATCGGCGGTTTTCGCGGCCATGGCTTCCAGTTTCCGATCAAGCAGCGTATCCAAACGGCTCACAAAAACGCTGGCCACCGAATGAACCTGCTCAAGGCTCCCCTTTCGGGCTTTGAAGCGCGCGAGCCCGTCCAAGTACGCGGCCGCGACATCCTGATAATGTTTCAGGGAAAAAATGAGCGTGATGTTGACGTTGATCCCTTCGGCAATGGCCGCCGCAACCGCAGGAATGCCTTCCGGCGTTGCGGGAATTTTGATCATAAGATTGGGCCGCGCGATGGTTTTAAAGAGGCGACGCGCCTCACGCACCGTGGCTTCCGTCTGATAAGCCAGGTCCGGGGAAACCTCGAGGCTGACAAAGCCGTGCTCTCCGGCCGTCTTTTGAAAAACAGGCAAAAACAGATCGCAGGCGCGGGTAATATCCGAAATCGTAAGCGCGTCATAAACTTCAAAAGTCGACGCGCCCTTGCGAAAAAATCTGCGGATGTCGGGCTCATAAAAACCGCCGGACTGGGAAATGGCTTTGTCAAAAATACTCGGGTTGGAGGTAACGCCCATGACCCCCTTTTCGCGTATCCAGGTCTCAAGGGTACCGGTTTCCAGAAGCTCCCGGCCCAGATAATCAAGCCAGGGACTTTGTCCGGCTTCGCACAGTTCGAAGGTGGGAAGGGCTTTAAAGACAGTCATGGGGCTCAATTTAGACTTTCTCCTTTGGGGCATGGCTCAAGACAGCCGGCAGATACATTTTTTCGATATACTCCTTGAGCATGCGGTCGGTGTTGAAACGCTCGGTGATGGAACGGATCGACTCTTTCATCATGGCCACCCAGGGGCGGGAAAACTCATCCCCGGCTTGTGTCCTTTGAAAATAAAGCGGCAGCACGGTTTCCTCCAAGAGCGTGAAAAGTTCACTGCGGTCCTGATCCGTGGAATGCGCGTCACCTTTCCCGAAAAGCCAGCCGTTTTTACCATGCATCACCCCCTCGGGAACCCATCCGTCGGAAACGGAAACATTCAAGACGCCGTTCATGCCCGCTTTCATCCCGCTCGTGCCGCTCGCTTCGAGGGGGCGAATGGGATTATTTAACCAAATATCGACGCCGGCTTCAAGATACCTTGCAAGGTCGATATCATAGCCTTCGATAAAGAAGAGACTCCCCTGAAACCCGCGCTCTTCGGCTCGCTTTGCCAGACGGCGGGCCAGAGCGATAATAAATTGAATCCGCTCGCGGCCGGAATAATTATTCGGGTGCGGTTTGCCGGCATAGAGGATATGGACCGGCTGGCCGTGTTTCTTGTACGCCCGTTCCATCAAACTAAAAAGAAGTTCTTCGTCATCAAGCAGCATGGTCACGCGTTTATACTCCGCGAACCGGCGGGCAAAACCGATCATGAAGGAGTTGACGGACAAAAGCGAGTTTGTGCGGTCATAAATGAGCTGCGCGTCAACTTTTTGTCCAAGCAGCTGAAAGGCGTAGCGCTCCCGGACTTTTTCAATCAATTTGGCCTTAAATTCCAGGTGCAGGAGCCACAGTCTTTCGTCCGGGACTTCATGAGTCTTTTTAATTCCGCCCTGCTCTTCAATCAAGGCCCTAAGCGCGGGCTTCTGCCAGTACGGAACATGGACGGCGTTGGTGATCGAACCGATCGGAACCGCCTTCCCTTCGGAATCGAAATTTCCCCAGGCGTAGCCCCACATGCGCCTACAGACCTCCCCGTGGAGCTGGCTGACGCCGTTACGATAAACCCCCGAAAGCAAAAGCGATAGCTTGGTCATGTCGAACATGTCTTCCCGGTTGCGGGCGCAGTTGAAAACAACCTCACGGTCAGCATGGCCGAGGAAACGGTCCAGGTAAGGCTCAAGGTGTTCGCGCACTAACCTCTCGTCGAAACGTTCGTTACCTTCCGGGACGGGGGTGTGCGTCGTAAATCCAAGAATTTCGGCGGTTCGCGCACGGGCCTTCACAAAATCAAGGCCTTCTTCCTGCATGAAGCCCCGGATCACTTCCAAGGCCGCAAAAGCGACATGCCCTTCATTTAAGTGGTAAGCCGCAGGGTTGTAACCGGCCTCCTTGAGAGCCATGGCCCCGCCGATCCCCAGCAGGATTTCCTGTTCAAGCCGCCGTCGCCGCTCCTGATCGTAATGCTTCTGGGAGGCATAGAGGCGCAGCGTAATATGCCGGTCATGGACATTATTGGCGGGCACATTGGTATCCAGAAGCAGCAAATCAACCCTGCCCACCCGGGCCTTCCAAACCCGCGCTTTGACTTCCCGGCCGGGCATGGCAATACTGATCACAAGCTCTTCAGACGTTCCGTGCTTTTTGACGGCTTCAAGCGGCAGGAACTCCCGCACCGGTTTTCTCGGGAGAACGATCGGTTCATAAACGACTTTCATGGCGCCTTCCGGGCCGATTTGCTGGCGGTAATACCCGTGAAGATAGAAAAGCCCGACCCCGACCATTTTGAGACCGATATCGCTTGCCCCCCTAAGATGATCCCCCGAGAGGATCCCCAAGCCCCCAGAATAAATACGAAGAATATCAATGCCGTATTCCATGGAAAAATAGGCGACGGTTTTGTCGGCGAGGGCGGGATAATTCCGGGTTACCTCCGTCTCCTGGGGCTGAATATAGGCTTTATAATCCTGCTCGACTTTCAGCATGAGGCTAAGAAATTTCGCGTCCACGATCAACTCCGCAAGGCGCCTACGGTAGAGAAGCGGATTTTCATCCTGGACCTTCATAAGACGATACAGATTGCGCCGGAAAAGGCTCCAGCCGTAGGGGGTCACGCTGCGGAAAAGCAGATGGACGTCGGAATTCCACTCAAACCAGAGGTTTGAGACAATTTTTCGCAGGGTACGGGTGATCTCAATCATAGTAAAGGCGAGAACTTACCATAAAAAACGGCGGAAGGCAAAAAAATCGAAGCGGGTAAAACAAGACGGGTGTTTAGGCGGCCCGCAAGTACTGCATCCGGGCTTGCGGAAGCGTAAAGAAAAAGACGGCGCCCTTGCCGGGGCCGTCGCTGGCCGCGCCCACCTCCCCGCCCTGGGCTTGCACAATCTGCTTGACGATCGTCAGCCCAAGACCGGTGCCGGAAGATTTGCGCACATAATCGCTGCTCACCCGATAGAACTCCTGGAAGATTTTTTCAAGGTCGGAGCTCTCGACGCCGATTCCCGTGTCGCGCACCTCGACCCGGACCCGGCCGGTGGCGGAATCCGGAGAAGCTCCTAGCCGGACGGTTCCTCCGGCGGGCGTGTATTTCACGGCGTTATTGAGTAAATTGATCACCACCTGGGTCACACGCTCGACGTCGCCGCGCACGTCCGGGAGACAATCCGGGACATCATCGCAGAGGGTCAGGCCGAGCTGTTCACAGACGCTGGCATGGTCGTCAAGGCAGGACTTCAAAACCGGGACAAGATCAAAGACATCCGACCGCACTTCGATTTTTCCGGAACGGATCCGGGATAAATCCAGGAGGTCGTCGACGATGCGGTTCAAACGCTGTCCCTGGGAGAGAATTTTGCGAAGCCGCCGTCGTTGCTCCTCATTCAGCGGCCCGAGCTTTTCCCGGAGAAGGATTTCACTGAAACCGTTGATCACCGAAAGCGGGGTGCGCAGTTCATGAGAAGCCAGCGTCACGAACTGGTCCTTGAGTTCATTTAATTTATCGGCCGGATTGACCGACGGCGGAGATGTTGAGGGCACCGCACCCGGCACGCGGCGTCCCCCTATAACCAGAAAAACAGCGGGGGTGATCAAGGCCGCAAAGGCAATTCCCATAATCATGCCCGTATGGGAAAATGCCAGGGCCAAAAGGAGACACGCCGCAACGAAAAGCTGGAAAATCAGGCAGACCCGGAGACGTGGGAGCAGGTTCGATAGGGAGTGTTCGTGATGCGAACCTAAGCCTACGGCACGCCACGCCGCAACGTTCAGGAAAAAAGCCAAGACTGTCAGGACAAACGCGAAGGGAGAAATCCCCGAAGGCGCGCCGAGCCCCATGCCCATCCTCCTTGGCCGGTCATGCTACTTCCCGGGAGTCTTCCTGGTCATGCCCTGCCCCCTTGGCGTGTTTCTTAAGGAGCCGGAAGCGCTCGATCATCCCGATAAGATCCTGGGGGCGGAAGGGCTTGAAAAGAACTTCGCTCATCCCGGAGCGCATCATACGCGCCTTGTCGGTTTCGTTCTTAAGACCCGTCACGGCGACGATCGGGATGGTTCGAAACCTGGGATCCTGGCGGACAAACCTGGCAAATTCAAAGCCGTCGAGTTCGGGCATTAAAACATCGAGCAAAATAAGGTCCGGATGTTCCTCGACCAGTTTGGCGCCGGCAGAAAAGGCATTGGTGACGCCGATCATCTTCACAAGGGGAAGCGAAAGAAGAATATCATGAACCATGTCGAGCATGTCCGGTTCATCATCAACTTCAAGGACGATAAACTCTTTTCTTTCAGCCACCTCTTCATCCTCCCTCCATGGCAGGTTATAGGCCTGGGCGAACTTTAAAAGCTCCGCGTGATCCACCCGGCGATGCCCCCCCACGGTCGTGTAACACTTAAACCTTCCGCTTTCGATCCAGCGGATCACGGTAATCGGGGTAACCCCTAAAAGCCGCGCCACTTCGTGTGTCGTATAAAGTCTGTTGGCTGAAGAAGAATCCATAAGCTATGTTACAAATGTCTTTTTTGTTACTAATCCAAGTATAGCCGGGCTTCGAGGGAAAGCAAAGGCTGCGGGGGTATTTTTTATCAAAAAAGGGCGGGAAACAAAGAGGGAATCCCCCTCGCGGAGGATTCCCTCATAAGCTTGTTACAGAAGGGCTAAGAATCAGCGCCGGGAAGGTGCACTGCCCTGGGCACGGACCACGTTGACGGCCTGCTCGCCTTTGGGGCCCTGGGTGATTTCAAACTCCACGGAATCACCTTCGTTCAGGGTCTTATACCCATCGCCGGTAATAGCGCTGAAATGGACAAAGACGTCCTTGCCGTTTTCAGGGGTAATAAAACCGTATCCTTTTTGATTGCTAAACCACTTCACAGTTCCTTTAACCATTTGTTTCGTTCCTTTCTTGAATCGACCTGGCGCAGGCACAAAAAAAACCGCAGGATAAGCCTGCGGTTTTGCGGCTGCTAGATTTCTGCTCCAAGCTGACGATTGAACCCGACCCGATACTTCATAGTGCTTCCTGAATAAAAAAATAGCACAGATCGTGGAAAAGTCAAACTTTTTCTAATCCGGGGAAGCGTCAGGCCGGTTGCGGCGCCGGGACGCTTAAAACCTCGTTAAGCTGGCGAAGGGCTTCAGGATTGCCGAGCGCCTCAATCTTGGCCGCCACGGCCAGGGCCTCTTCCCTCCTTCCTGATTTATGCAAAGCCACCCCCAAATGGTAATAGGCTTCGACGTCTTTCGGGTTGATTTCCACGGCCCTTTGAAGGTATCCGATGGCCTCCTCGTAGCGCTCGATATCGCTATAGGCGCTTCCCAAAGCATTAAAAAAATCAGGGTTCGAGGGATTCAGCAGGACGGCGTGAAGAAAATATTCAATCGCCTTGATCGGGTCTTTTTTCTTCTGATACGTCAGCCCTATATTATAGAAGCCGTCTGAAAACCTGGGATCCATCTCGATGGTTTTGAAGTAATGCGTGAGGGCCGTGTCATAGTCCTGTTTCTGAAAATAGGCGTAAGCGAGGTTATTATAGCGGTCGCGGGCCGGACGCATTTCAATCGACTTTTGGAAGCATTCAATGGCCTTGTCGTACTCCTCGGTTGAGAGATAGACTTCCCCAAGATACTGGTAACTGGAGGAGTCCGGCGGCGGAAGCTCAATCGCCTTTTTAAACGCTTCAATCGCGCGAGGCCAGTCCTTTTTGTTTTTGTAGGCGGCCCCGAGATTAAAATAAGCGCGCGCGTACTTGGGGTCGGCCTGGATGGCCTGCTCGATGTAGCGGATGGCCGTGTCCGCGTATCCGAGCTCCCCATAGCTGGCCCCCAAGTTATCCAGGGCCCGGGCCTTTCGCGGGGATTTTTTAACGGTGTCCTCCCACAAGGTCACTTCATCCCTCCAGATCCGGTTCCGGGCAAAAGTCATGAGGGACAAAATAACGCAAATCGTGGTCAATATATTGCGAAGCCACCGGCCGTTGGAAATGAGCGCTGAAAGCCCCCCCACAAAAGCCAGCGCAAAACCGAACATGGGCAGATAAAGGCGGTGTTCGA
>JAHFHI010000075.1 GCA_023246995.1 Candidatus Omnitrophota bacterium | reverse complement strand
TGGAATCCGAACGTGCGGGGCATGGTCTCCGGGATCACCCGCGGAACCTCGCGTGCTCACATGGTACGCGCGGCCCTTGAAGCGATTGCGCAGGAAAGCGCGGATATGCTGGATCAAATCGGCCGGTCCCGGATTCGCAGTCTCAAAGTCGACGGCGGGGCAACCCGGAACAACCTTTTGATGCAGCTTCAGTCAGATCTTTTAAGAATCCCGGTGCATGTTTCCCCCCGGGCGGAATCGACGGCATGGGGAGCCGCGAAGCTGGCCGGGGTGGCCGCGGGTTTTTGGGATTCCCGGCATGACATGGATGCTGCTGAAGGTTATAAGACTTTCAAGCCCCGGATGAAAGCGGCTCATGCAAAAGATCTGCGCCTGACTTGGAAGCGGGAGATCGCAAGACTCCTCTATAACCCGGATGCATGAAGAAATATCAGTCCACGCAGGTTTAGGTTCCGTTCGTTTTTGGCCGCGGTCGGCCGATATAATATAAGCCATGGCACTTTTTCAATTCGGCCGGAAATTTGAGTTCGTCAAAGAGTATTCCCTCGATGACATCCCTGTTTTTTCTTCTCTAAGCCCATCGGAACAGCGCCTGATAGAAAAAAAAGCGCGCCTTGTCGAGTATAAGCGCGGGGATATCGTCTATGAAGAAGCGACACCCTCCGAAGCTTTCTATGTAGTCATTTCCGGGCGCTTCCGCCTTTACGCGAGGCCGAAGCAGGGCAAAGCCGAGGAAACCCTGATTTATTTTTACCGCGGCGACCATTTCGGAGAAGCCTCTCTTTTGACCGGGCGGCTTCACAGCGCTTGTGTGGAAGCCAAACGGGACGGTCTCCTCCTTAAATTTGAGAAGGAAGATTTCCTAAAACTCATCCAGGAAATTCCCGCAATTTCAAGGCACCTTAACCGATCCCTTGGCCACCGTCTGACGAAAGTCGCGGACACCAGCACGCGCCGCGAGGTCAAGATCGTGGCCTTCTTTTCAAAAGGGCAGGGGTTTGAGGGATTTCAATTTTGGACCGACCTTTGCGGGGCTTTGGCCGGGCAAGGCAAACGCAAGGTGCTGATGGTGGATCTGGGAAGCGAACCCCCGGGGGCGCTTTTCTCGGAAACCTTTCAAGGAGTTTTCCCCGGGAGTTTCGATCTTGAACGTATCGATGGGACCAAAGAACCGGATTTGCGAACTTATCTGGTCCGGCACCCTTCCGGTTTCGATTACTTTCACGCCCGTGCCGGTGAGCAGAGCGCAAAGATCCCCGCCCTCCTGATTTTTTTGGCCTCCCGGTTCGATGACCTCATGGTCCGGCTGGCGCCAGAAATAAATGATGCTACGTTTCGCGCCATGAAGCATTCCGACGCCATCTATGTTTTGACCGGGCATGAACCCGCCGAACTGCCCGGATACGGCCAGGTGCTTCAGGATTTTGAGCAGAGCTTCGGATTCAGTAAAAACGAAATCCGCGTGATCCTTCCGGACCCGGAGACCACAGGCGCGCATCCGCTCACTTTTGAACAAAAAGAAGGAATGCTCGGGTCCCGGATTTTTTCGGTTCTACCCTCCAGGACGGGACAGCCCGACCGGTATCAGAAGACCCTGCGTTATATTGCCAAGGAACTTTCCGGGACGCTTTTAGGATTGGCGCTCGGCAGCGGGGCGGCTTACGGCCTGGCCCATATCGGGGTCCTCCGGGCGCTAGAAAAAGAGGGTATCCAGGTCGATATGATTGCCGGCTGCAGCATCGGGGCCCTGGTCGGAGCTTTTTGGGCCGCGGGCTTTTCGACCGACCAGCTCGAGAGTCTTGCCAAAAGCATGGATAAGCGCACCAGTTTTTTCCGGCTTCTCGGATTCCGGGACATGGCGCTCGCGCACCGGGGAGGATTCTTTAAGGGGCACCAGGTGAGCCGTTTTATGGAATCCTACCTGGGCGATAAAACCTTTCAGGATCTCGAGATCCCGGTCAAGGTGATTGCCGCCGATTTGTTCACCTCCGAGGAGGTCGTGCTGGAATCCGGCCGTCTTGTCGATGCGATCCGGGCGAGTATTTCAATCCCCGGAATTTTTATCCCCGTGATCCACAGGGATCAATGTCTGATCGACGGAGGGGTTGTGGACCCGCTTCCGGTGAGGGTCCTCTCAAGCCTTGGGATTAAGAAAATCATTGCCGTGAACGTCCTGCCCGGCCCCAAGGACCGTCTTGAGAAGCACCGTGTCCAGATTGAAGAGGAAAAACTCCGGGTCCAAATGCAGGCTGAAACGGGCTATTTTAAGCGCTTTGTGGCAAAAGGGATGCATAAAGTCTATAATCGCTATGCCGTTAATACCTTTAATATTATTGTAAACACGATCCAGTTCCTGGAGTACGAAATAGCAGAATCCTGGGGACATCAGGCCGATATTTTGATTCATGCCGTGGCTCCGGAGGCGCATTGGGCGGAATTTTATTCTCCGGAGAAGTTCATCCGCGTGGGAGAGCAGAAGACCCGCGAACAGATGGACGAAATCAAGAGACTTTTGACCGAGTAAGAGCTAAAGAGGAGTTTCGGGCGGTTCCACCTATGCCAGAAATCGTGATCGCAGGAGCCTTGAGAACGCCGCAGGGAAATTTGGGCGGAGCCCTCAAGGATATGACCCAGCAGAAACTCGGAGAAATTGCGCTCCGGGCTCTTCTGGAACGCACCAAGATTGATCCTACCGCCATCGATGAGGTCATTTTCGGGTGCGTCGGACAGCAGTCTGACGCCGCTAATGTTTCAAGAGTGATCGCCCTTATGGCGGGCTTGCCTAAGGAAATCACGGCCTATACCGTGGCGCGTAATTGCGCTTCCGGCCTTCAAGCCATTGTAAACGCCTGCCAAATTATCAAATCCGGAGACGGCGAGTTAATTGTCTCGGGAGGCGTAGAAATTATGTCCGCGGCGCCCTTTGTCTGCCGCGATCTGCGCTTCGGCAAGCGGCTGCGCAACTCTGCCTTGGTCGACACGATATGGGAAGGTCTCACGGACCCTGTTTCAGGGCTGATCATGGGAGGCACTGCGGAGAATCTCGCGGAGGAATTCAAGATCACACGCCAGGAGCAAGATGAATTTTCGGTGCTCTCCCACCAGCGCGCTTTTCGCGCGACCCGCGAAGGAAGGTTTAAGGATGAGATCATCAAGGTCATGGTGCCTAAAAAGGCCTACGGCAAGGAATTGCCCCCCGAAACTTTTGTCAATGATGAAGGTCCGAATCCGGCATTAAACGTTCAGATGCTTTCCCAATATCCCACTGTTTTTAAAGACGGGGGGACTGTCACCCCCGGGAACTCCTGCCCGATTTCAGACGGAGCCGCGGTGGTGCTTGTCACGACCCGGGAAAAGGCGAAAAGTTTAGGACTTGAGATTTTGGGCACTGTCCGCGGTTACGGTTTTGCCGGAGTGGAGCCGGAGCGGATGGGGATAGGCCCGGCCCATGCATTACCCATCGCCTTCAAGAAGGCGGGCGTCGAGATAAAGGATATCCAGCTTTTTGAGATCAATGAAGCCTTTGCCGCCCAATATCTTGCGGTTGAGAAAAAAATGGGCCTTAAGCGTGATATCGTGAACGTTAACGGCGGGGCCATTGCCTTGGGGCACCCGGTGGGGGCCACGGGAGCCAGAATTGTCGTGACCCTCCTCCATGAAATGAAGAGGCGGAATCTGTCCCTGGGAGCGGCTTCCATGTGCGTCGGGGGCGGGCTCGGTGGGGCCATTGTCATTGAGCGAAAATGAGCCTTTGGCGGAATTCGCCGAACCTGTTATAGTAATTAAGGAAAAGTTATGTATATTTATAAGGCGGGTGTCGTTGGCGCAGGAACCATGGGCTCCGAGATTGCCCAGGTGATAACCTATGCGGGACTTCCGGTGGTTTTGAGAGATACGACAGACGAACTTGTTCAGCGCGGCGTTGAAAGAATCCGGGCTATTTATAAGAGGCGTGTTGATAAAGGCAAGATGACTTCCGGGGAGATGGACAATAAGCTCGCTCTTGTGATTCCCACCACGCGCTACGAAGATTTCAAAGACGTCGACATTGTCATTGAAGCCGTCCCCGAGAAGATGGAACTTAAGAAGCGGGTTTTTCAGGAGCTGGATACGGTTTTGGGCGAAGGAGCCATCCTGGCGACCAACACTTCGGCTCTTTCGATTTCTGAAATGGGCGCTGACACCAAACGCCCGGGAAAGTTTGTCGGGATGCATTTCTTCTATCCCGCCTCGGTGATGAAGCTTGTGGAAGTGATTCCCGGGCTTGCGACCTCGTCTGAAACAGTCGACGACGTCATGAATTTTTCGGAAAGCCTGCGAAAGCTTCCGGTCCGGGTGAGTGAATGCGCCGGTTTTTTGGTGAATCGTCTTTTGATGCCCTATCTTAATGAAGCGGCCTACTGCCTTCAGGAGGGTGCCGCGACCCGTGAGCAGATCGATCAGGCAGCCCGGGATTTTGGTCTCCCCATGGGCCCTTTCACGTTGGTGGACCAGCTCGGGATCGATGTTTGCTTTGACGCGACCAAGGTCCTGCTTGATTCCTACGGCAATCGCATGAAACCCGCGGAAATCTGGATTGAGCTTTATGAGAGAAAATATTTTGGAGCCAAAACGGGCGGAGGTTTTTTTTCTTATTCGCCCGATAAACCCGATATCCTTCCTGAAATGATCGCGGCGGTGCAAAAAAAGACGGGACGCAAAGGGACGCGATTCAGCTTTGAGAGAATTCTTTACCCGATGATCAATGAAGCCGTGCTTTGCCTTGAGGAAAACGTCGCCCGGTCCGCGGATATTGACCTTGCCATGGTGGCCGGGATCGGTTTTCCGCAAGATAAAGGAGGCCCGCTCAAGTACGCTGATGAGACCGGGCTCGACCGGGTTCTCAAAGGCCTCGAGGATCTGTGGCGCGAACATGGCGACCGGTTTTGGCCGGCACCCCGTCTTAAACGTATGGCCGGAGCGAAATTTCTCGGCCGTAAAACCCAGCGGGGATTTTTTGAATACACTGCCTGAACTCCGATTTCTAAAAGTTAAAGTCGAAGAGCAGATTGCTTTGCTCACTCTCGATAACCCGCCCGTCAATATCCTCACCTCCGCGGTCTTGGCCGAGCTTGACCAGGTTTTCGGAGAGCTTGAGAAGGACGAAACGGTCAAGGTCGTGGTTTTTACCACTGCGGGAACAAATGCCTTCATCGCGGGCGCGGATATTAAGGAGATTGCAGGAATCGCTTCCCCGGAACAGGGGTTGGAGCTCGCCTTAAGCGGCCAAAAAGTGCTGAATAAAATTGAAAACTCCTCAAAAATTACCATCGCCGCCATTCATGGGGTTTGCGTGGGCGGCGGCAATGAACTTGTGATGGCCTTCCATATGCGGATTGCCTCCGAGCGCGCAAAGTTCGGCCAACCCGAAATCAATCTCGGGATTATCCCGGGCTTCGGAGGAACCCAACGCTTGGCAAGACTGGCCGGGCTTGCCAAAGCCCGCGAGCTTGTTCTGACCGGAGATGTGATTTCGGCGCAGGAAGCCCTTCGGATAGGCCTTGTGAACCGGGTCGTTCCGGACGGGGAACTTATAAAACAAACCATGGGTCTTGCCAAAAAAATCGCCGTGAAAAGCCGCGTCGCCATCGGCCTGGCCGAAAAGGCCATGCGCGCGGGGATCGGCTCAAGCCTTCAGGACGGGCTTCGCGCTGAAGCCGAAGCGTTTAGCCAGACGGTTAAGAGCGAAGATATGAAAGAGGGCGTAAAGGCGTTTCTTGAAAAGCGTCAGCCAAAGTTTTTGGACAAGTAGAGATAAGTTAGACATTACAGAAAAGTAACATTATTATAACCGGGAGGAAAAAATGAGAACATTACGAATCAGCATCTTGATGCTTGCTGCGGCCTTTTTAAGCCTGGCATTCACATGGCCCTTTGATCAAAAAAGCGGCGGGAAAACGCAGGAGGTCCAGGAACCGGGAACCGAACAGTCGTCCGGATCCAATACGCTCGAACCGAGCGCTGTCAGCCAGGCCGGAGCGGAAGTTGCTAACGACTCGGAGCAGCGTATAACCCCGCAGAATGCGGCCACTGCTAGTGAAGAGTCTGAAGATGAGGACGAGGAAGGGCTAGAGCCCGAAGAGCTTGCCATCCAGGCTCGTGATTCAGGCAAGACGCCGGACACGGCGTCTTTGGGTAAGGTTTCACCCCAAACGGTATTTGGGGCGGGCCAGCCAAGTGTTGGTGTAACGCCCACGCCGTCCGCTGGGGAAAATGCAGCCCCAAGGCTTCCGCAAGGTCAGGAGATCCCTGCAAACGCGGGGGATCTCGGCTCGGCTGTTACCGTTCCTACCGGAGGAGGTAATGTTGCTCCAAGGCTTCCTCAAGGTCAGGAGGTCCCTGCAAACGCGGGGGATCTCGGCTCGGCTGTTACCGTTCCTACCGGAGGAGGTAATGTTGCTCCAAGGCTTCCTCAAGGTCAGG
>JAHFHI010000074.1 GCA_023246995.1 Candidatus Omnitrophota bacterium | reverse complement strand
GCCACAAGCGGGTAAGAGCGGGTGTAGGAGGGTGAAAGGATCGCGTGATCCCGCTTGACAAGACGGCGGGCTTTGGGACCCGGGAACGGCTTGCGAATTTTCGGGACGCGCGGAATTTTCGCGTTCTAATCAACGTCGATTTGCGCCTTCTGCAGGCGGCCGCTGTAATCAATGAAAACGCTTTTCCACTCGCTGAAGATATCAAGGGCGGTCTCCCCCGCCTCCCGGTGCCCGTTGCCGGTTTTTTTGACGCCGCCGAACGGCAGGTGAACTTCGGCTCCGATCGTGGGCCCGTTAATATAGGTGATCCCCGCTTCGATATCGCGGATGGCGCGCATGGCGCGGTTCACATCCCGGGAATAAAGCGAGGAGGAAAGCCCGTAGGAAGTGTTATTGACCTGATGAATCGCTTCCTCAAGACTGCGGACCGGGACCAGGCAGGTCACCGGGCCGAAAATTTCCTCGCGCATGATTTTCATGTCCGGGTGAGTTTTCGCAAAAATCGTGGGTTCATGAAACCAGCCGCGCTCAAGGCCGGATTTTTTCGCGATGCGGCCGCCGCACTCGAGCTTCGCGCCTTCTTCGATACCGGCCCGGACATAGCCCTGCACGCGCCGCAATTGATCCTGATTGACAAGCGGCCCCATCTGGACGCCCGGCTTAAGCCCGTTTCCGATCCGGATGGCGCGAGCGCCCCGAACGAGCGCTTTTCGAAATCTTTCGAAAATTTTCTTCTCGACATAGATGCGGCTTGTGGCCGTGCAACGCTGGCCCGTGGTGCCGAAAGCCCCCCACAAAGCTCCTTCCAGGGCAAGATCGAAATCCGCATCCGCCATCACGACCTGGGCGTTCTTGCCGCCCATTTCAAGAGAGCACCGCTTGAGCGCGCGGCCGCAATACTCCGCGACTTCGGCCCCGACCTCTGAAGACCCGGTAAAGGAAATGAGCCGGATCTTCGGGTGGCGGACCACGGCGCGGCCGGCCTGCGGGCCGCCATGCACCATGTTGAGCACGCCTCCGGGCAGCCCGGCCTCTTCCATAATCTCGACAAACAGTGACGCGCAAAGCGGCGTATCTTCGGCAGGTTTAAAAACCACCGTGTTGCCGCAGATAAGCGCCGGAAAAATTTTCCAGGAAGGGATCGCGACCGGGAAATTCCACGGCGTGATCAGCCCGCAAACTCCGATCGGCATGCGCATCGACATGGCGAATTTGTTTTTAAGCTCGCTTGTCGTGGTGTGCCCGAGGAGCCTGCGCCCCTCGCCGGCCGCGTAATAGGCCATATCCACGGCTTCCTGCACGTCCCCGCGCGATTCTTTTAAGACCTTGCCCATTTCGCGCGTCATCACTTGGGCCAATTCCTCTTTGCGTTTCTTTAGGAGAAGGCCGGCCTTGAGAATAATTTCCCCGCGCATGGGCGGCGGCGTGAGCCTCCAGGCGTCATAAGCCGACTCCGCGACCCGGTAAGCGGCCTCGACATCTTCGGGACCGGATTGCGGGAAAGTTCCGATCAGGTCACGGGTATCGGCCGGGTTCCTGTCTTCAAAAGTCCCCGCGTTCTTGGCCTTGCCCCATTTCCCGCCGATGTAATTGAAATAAGTCTTTGGCATAAAGCACCTCCCCTTTTTCAAAAACCGGGTCTGTCAGCACCGTCGGAGGCCGCGCACACGCCGAGGCCCGTATGTTTCACCCATTCCTGAAAAGCCGCCAGCGAAGCGTAATCCGTAAGATCGATTTGGAGCGGGGTCACGGCAATAAAACCTTCGACCACCAACTCTTCGTCGCTGGTCCCGTCGGGATCAAGAATCTCGATTTCCCCGGTGAGCGAATAAATCTTTTTTCCGTCATGCGTACGCTCAAGCACGAACTCTTCGACGAATCGGGAGGCCGCCTGTTTGCCGGCGCGCACGCCCCGGATCTGGTCAAGACGTAAAGGCGGGACATTGACATTCAGCATGACCCTTGAGGCAAAAGCACGATCGCGAAATCCCTCGATCAGCCTGCGCGTGATCCAGACCGCGGCTGAAAAATCCAGGCTGGTCTTGCTCGCCAGGGATACGGCCATGGCCGGAATGCCGCTGATAAATCCCTCCCTTGCCGCTGAAATAGTGCCTGAATAAAAAACACTGACGCCGGTGTTAGCGCCCTGATTGATGTCGGAGACGATGAGATCGGGCTTGAAGGTTTTTCGAAGCGCTCCGATGGCGAATTTAACGCTGTCGGCGGGAGTGCCGTGGACGCTGTGGCGGGGAATCCCTTCAAAAACGTCTTCTTCGACCCGGAGTTTGTCCCCGAGCGTGATGGAATGGCTTGAAGCGGAGCGTTCCGTGGCCGGCGCGGCAATGACGGCATGAACCCCGGAGGGAAGACTCGCGCAAAGGGCCCTCATTCCCGGGGCATGCACCCCATCATCATTGGTCAAAAGGATATTCATCCCGCGCGTGCTCCCTAGAGCATTAGCCGCTCTTCTCTTAATGTTTTAAGTATAACACAACCCAAAGTGGGCCCTTGAGATACCGAGGTTCTCGGTCAGGCGGCGAATCCCCGGAGAACTGAAAAGCCGGAGTTCTTCTTCTCTGCCTTCGGTAAAAGAGCTCAAAGCGGCGAGTGCTGCGTCGTTTTTTCCGGGGTGGCACATGATCTCACTCACCCCTTCCGGCAGATGCGTGAGCACGGTTTCGAGCGGACCCGGCCGCCAGTAGCCTTCGGGGCTCAAGTTGCCGAAGAAAAAATCCGTGGATTTGATGCCGGAGCGCATTTCTTTTTGAACGAAAAGTTTAGAACGCCGCATAGGAAGACCGAGCGAACGAGCCACGCCGGCAAGGACTTTTAAAAAAAACGGATGATCGTGAAGCTGGTGATGCGTGTCCAGATGCGTGGGCCGGCGTCCGAAGAGCCGGATGAATCGTTCGATCTGGGCCCGGTATTCTCCGGCTAAATCTCCGGTTTCAGGAAGATGCGCGAGCTGGTTCGCGCGCTTGCGAAATGTCCCGATTCCCGGCTCCAGAAGGCTCCGGACATGGCGCGGCTTTTCGACCGGAGCTCCGAGGGTCACGTTCAGGTGAATGCCCACGCCAAGATTTCTGCGGCGTTTTAATTCCCGGACCGTTTGGGCCTCTACCGGAAGATTCGCCATAAAAGTCGTGCTGGTCAGAATGCCCCGGTCGTGGCATTCCAGAATCGCGCGGGTGACACCGGGAGTCAGATTGCAGTCGTCGGCGTTGACGATAAGCACCCGTTGCATCAAAGTCAGGACTTTCCGGCGGGCACAAGCAAGAGTACCGTCGCCACGGCATATTCGCGTTCATGCGCCATGGACATTTCGATCTCGCAACGCATCGGCAGGCCAAAACGCTTCCGCGCCTCCCGCGACAAATGGATCACGGGTTTACCCGTCGGCCGGCGGCGGATTTCGATCTCGCGGAAACGGAACCGGTTTTGGCGCCGGATCTCAAAGGCCTTCATAGCCGCTTCCTTGGCCGCGAAGCGCGCCGCGTAATGTTCATACTTCATGCGCTTGGACTCGCAGTAGCGGCGCTCTTCGGGGGTAAAGATGCGGTCAAGGAATCTCGGGCCCTGGCGCTCGGCGGCCAGTTTCATGCGCGGGACGCTTACGATGTCGATTCCCTGACTGATTTTCACAGGGTCCGCGTGATTTTTAAGCACGTCTAGGTTTTGACGGCGATCCAGATAAGCCCCATGATCACCAGCGTGGAAAGGATGTAGAAATTATTGAACCGCCAAAAATCCCCAAGCCAGGCAAGAAGGGAAAAACGTCCCGCCTGGGGTTTTCCTTTCTTGAGGAGCAGCTCGTTTCGGAGATTCAGGACATCTTCTTTGCGGAAGCGCACATAGGCCCCGCCGATCTTGTAGGCGTTCAATTTTTTGCGGCGCAGAAAATCTTCGAGATCCGTCTCGCCGATTTCAAGGAAATGCCTGACTTCTTCGCCCGTAAGGAGATTATTCATGGCTTGAGCTCACGCTTCCATTATCCTTGTCCACTTCAAAGCGCCGCACGAGTAGAATCCCGGGCGCGCGCGGAGAAAAAACCGCCCTCAAACCTTAGCGTTTTCTTCCTGAATCCAGCGATCCACGGCAATCTTCGAAAAATTCCAGCCGCCGTTTTCCAGGCGGGCCGGAATCTTTTTCTGATTCGCCCACTCTTCGACGACTTTCGCCTCCACTTCGAGGTACTGCGCGACATCCCGAAGCGTCATGGTGACATCGGGCGCTTCCCCGGGCTGGCGCACGTTCAGCATGGAAATCTGACCCTCGATCACCGCCCCCTCGCCGACGCCGAGACGCGGCGTGGAAATGCTGCCTTGGACTAAGGCCGGGGCTATCACGGAAACGCTGTGGGTGGCGTGGATATCCCCGGTCACCTTCCCGGCGACGATGATGCGCTCGCCGTGAATACTGGCTTTGACTTTCGCGTTTTCTCCGATAGTCAGATTGCCGCGCGTATCGAGTTTGCCTTCAAAGCTTCCGTTAATGCGGAGGTTGACGGGATCCTTAAAAGTGATGGTCCCCTGCATACTGGCATCGACATCCAGGATCTTATCATCCGGTTCGTCTTTTTTCTTACCCATGGAAGCCCCTCCTAGGTTGAAAAGTTAAGTTATTATCCCCGCAAAGTAAATCCGTGTAAAGGGAAAACCCGGCCGCACGGCTGAAATTTCGGGGTTTTCAGCTCTCCGCCCCGGACTCTTTAAGGGATCGCGTTTTTTCACTCACCCGGAATTTGATCATCCGGCCGAAAGCAAGACGCGTCTGGGCATCCAAGGCCGGGAGACAGCTCAAAAACGTGAAAATAAACGGGATGAGAAACCATTCGGAGGCAAGCACAACGCGTTTCCATAAAGATTGCGGCCTTTTGTCCTTGGGAAGAAGGAGCAGGGCCAGGATGATCGTCACCGCCAGGCTGGCCCATGCCAGGTTGAAAATCAGTCCCGTGATGCGGGGGGAATTATAGTAAAAGACGGTGTTTGAAAACTCCTGGCCCGCAAAAATCCCGGGCAGCCAGCTGACAAAGGTGATGATAAAGCCGAGCGTGGCCCAGGAAATGTGCATCTCGAGCATTTTGAAAAGGTACCGAAAGCGGGCCGGAAGCGAGAGCCCGGAATCCCTGGCCAAAAAAGCCCGCATGAGAATCGGGAAATTTTCCACGCCCCAGGCCCACCGAAGCTTCTGGCGGTAAACACTTTTTAAGGTTTTCCAAACCGTGGGGGCCATCAAGACATCCATGGAAAGGGTGACATACATGGGCACCACCCGGTAGTCGCCGCGGTAATGGATGAGGGCCTTCCAAAAGATGGCCGAATCATCCGAAATCATGTCGCAGGGCCAGTAGCCGACTTCGACCAAGGCCTTGAAACTCATACTGTGACTTGAGAAAGTCACGAGCTTTTCGGGATTGGTGGCTTCGATCAGCTGAAAAAAAGAAGAGCCGGTTTCAAGCACCCGCGCGAAGGCCGAGGCCTCGAGAATATTATTATGATAAACGGGAATCGGCTGAAAACTGGCGCGCGTGCGCTTGGGATGGCGCATGAAGTGATAAGTCAGCGCGGCAAAGTATTGCGGGCTTGCCACCGTGTCTGCGTCAAAGCAGGAAAGCACCACGTTTCCATAATCGATCCCGCGCTTTTTCAAAAACTCCGCAGCCCCGCGGGCGGCATAAGTAACGTTGGCGCCCTTGACGCGGGCCTCGCCGGGAATGCCGTCGGGATGCACCTCCACCAGGAAATCAAAGAAATATTCGCGGTACTTTTGTTGAAGCGCGCGCGCCATGGCTTCCTGCGCACGGCCGCTGCGCCCCTCAATGGCCAGAATGGGCAGGATGCGCCGGGCCGGGAAACGGCTATGCACCATGGCCTCAAGTCCGGGCTCCAAAATCTCCCGGCCCCCCCGCGCCGCCGCGATAATAACCACGTGGCAGATTTCATCAGAGTGAGGAACCTCAAGTTTGAGGTCGAGAACTTTTCGGAGCTCTCGCTCCTGGTTTTTAAGGTTGACCCATTCGCGCCAGTGCCCCTTGACGAGCAATCCCTTTCGCCGCTCCCGGAGAAACGGAAGGGCCGGGGCCCCTTTTTCGAGCATGCGGCAGCGCTCCATCCAATCCGTTTCCTTTTCAACGGCAAGCACGGCGTAGGCCAGAATGAGAAAAAGCGTCATATAAAGCATGCGCATCAGCCAGTAAATATCGATCGCAATCACGACCAGTACCGCGTCAAGGGGCCGTGCCACACAAAAAACGACAAGCCCGGCAAGACTCGCCCAGCTCAAGCAAGCCGGAAGCATTCCGAAAAGGCGCTCCCGTAAAGCTTCCGAAGCGTCTGCTGTCTGGTGGGAAAAATTAAAACGCGTCATGCCGGGGGCGAAAGCCTGCGCTTGACCAAATAACGAGTCGACGGAGCCAGAAAATAAACGGCGTGGGCCCTGTCGCTATAAAGGACATGGGTGCCCGGGGCCGTGAGAGCCACCTCCCGGGGTTCGCGGGGT
>JAHFHI010000073.1 GCA_023246995.1 Candidatus Omnitrophota bacterium | reverse complement strand
CAGCCCGCCGAAAACTTCCGGCGCGGGCGCAACGGTCGCGGACGACTTCTTGTCCCGCGGTGTTTTCTTTTGATCCTGCGGGCCGCCGGAATTGGGGGTCTTCTCGTCAGGAGCGAGCGAAGTCTTTTTCGCGCGCTCTAAAACCCGCGTCATCGTCGGATAGACAAACAGATAAAGAAAAACAGCAGCCCCCGCGATGAGTAAAACCGCTGCCGCCGGGACCAGAACCCGGGTCAACGCGCCGGGGCCCCTCGCCCCGGAGGCAGAAGATGGAGGCTTGCTCACCGGTTCGCCGCCAAGATCCTCTTCTTTTTTAACGGAGGTGCTCCAGAAACATCCCGGGCATTCGAGGACTTCGCGCTCCTCGGCCTCAAAACGTTTCCCGCAATGCGTGCAGGTGTATTGGACGATTTTCATTTTAAAGATTATGGCCTTTTTGACGTTTGAATACTACCTTAAATTCGGCAAAAAAGTCTTTGAACACCAGTCCTTTTTAATCTATGCTCTGGGACGCATGAAACAAATTCTTCAAAAAGGCTTCACGCTGGTCGAGATCATGGTCGTGGTCGCGATTATCGGACTTCTGGCCGCAATCTCCATCCCCAACCTTTTACGCGCCCGTATGAACGCCCATGAAAACGCGATCCGCGCGGAATTGAGGACCTTCAGCACATCGAGTGAAAACTACCGCTCGGCCCAGGTGCCGCCGGCCTATGCCCCAAGCATCGCCCTGTTGAGCACTCCCGCCGTAGGCCCTGGATATCTTGACACAACCTGGAACCAGCCCACCAAACACGGCTTTAATATCGCTTACCAAGTGGGGGACGCCCCGGCCACGACGTATTCCCTGATCGCCACCCCCATCACTCCCGGGATTACGGCCACCAACACCTATTGTGTGGATCAAACGGGGATTGTCGTGGGATCGACAAGCGATGGCACGGCCAACGTCCCGACCGGTTCGGGCGCGGGATGCGCCGGCGGCCGGGCTCTTACCCAGTAGAATTTTTATCGGCCTTTATAAAAATCAGGCGGAAACGTTCTTGTCCCAGAGCAAGCAGTCGCGCGTTTTGACGCCCCGAAGACCCGCTTGGACGGAAAAAACAGCGGGAATTTTGCCGGCATTCCAGATGGAAGATTTTTGGGATCCCCACGATTTCCGGAGATCTGCGGCCTGATCGAGAACTTCCGCGGAGCGTCCCGAGAGTTCGAGATCGTCATAGGGAAGAATCAAGACGGTTGTTTCTCCGGTCTGAAGGCCGAGGCCCT
The DNA here is from genome assembly GCA_023246995.1 of Candidatus Omnitrophota bacterium. Lineage (GTDB taxonomy): Bacteria > Omnitrophota > Omnitrophia > Omnitrophales > Aquincolibacteriaceae > JAHFHI01. The sequence continues at coordinate 5,246 of JAHFHI010000073.1, read as the reverse complement.
CCGGGGTCCACTCCATCCGAGCATAGGGTTCGCTTGGGCTCATGCGTTCGGCGGCAATCTGCAGAGTATAAAGAATTTTTCTCGCAGCCCACAGCGACTCCGCTTTCGCGGATTTTTCAAGCACCTGTCCGGATCCCTCCACCCCTTTCATTTTTTCAAGATAAAACCGCACATAAGTGGCTTCACGGGGGGAATAATACGGGAGATTCAAAAAAGACCGGACAAGGCTCTCTTCAAATCCGAGTTTGAGCAGGGCTTCTTTATTCAGGCTGAAAAGTTCCCCGCGGCTGGAGTCATTGACCACTTGATCGGCCGCGGCATTGACTCCGCTTGCCGTAAGCGCGACCGAGGCAAGGCCGGCCACGGGAAGGAGAATCTTCCCGACGGTAACCGCCCCCTTGCCTCCCATCCGGGCCTTGGCCATGTCGCGCAGGAGCTTGCGTAGATGCGGGTTGGCGGTGTAAACGTCCACCTGAAACTCTTTGGCAAGTTCGCGTTCCGAGCCGCCGAGAAGCTTTTCCCCAAAAGAGCTCGACTCCCCCTTTTCTTTCCTGCGAAAAACACCTCCGAAACCGCGCCCCAGCTTTCCGGCGGCGGTTTTGATTCCCTTTCCGGACTCGACCGGATGGCTGACCAGGCGCGCGAATCCGCGCCCCGTGGCTTTGACCGAATCCTCGACGCCCTCCTCAAAACCGCTCCCCATCTCGCGGCGGCGGATTTTTTCGATCACGGTGATCTCATGCAGAAGTTTAAGAAGCCCCTGAACTCCCTCGACTTCATACTCGGCGTGCGGGGCTGCCACGCGAAACTGAAGCCAGCCGGGTTCTTTGGCCGGTACCGCGGAAAGAATTTCGTAATAGGCGGTTTTTTTTTCGGCCCCGCGCGGCAAATCCAGATCCTCAAGCATCCCGATCCCGTCGGCTAAAAGAAACTTGCCCAAGGAAAACAGGATCAAAAAAAGTGAGGCCGGAAAAATAAATAGCTTTCTAGCAAGCACGGGAAGACTCTCCCCCTTTATCCTTTTATTTTACGCATTATAGCATCCCCAAAAGCCCCGAGATCAAGCGATAAACAGCAATCACGTCTTTTGCTCATGTATAATAAAAAATTCCTGTTAACTCCGCTAAGGGCGAAGGTAAAATGAAAAACCGTTTCCCGAAACTATCCAAAGGAGAAAACCATGAAAACACCGCTTCTAAAATATCCATCCCTCCTGCTAGCGCTCGTCATGCTCGTGACCGGGTGCTCGAGCACCAAAGTCGCCAGTGAGTGGAACGGCGTCTCTTCGGCAGACGGCACGGCGCTCGGCCATTTGAGCACGTCGAATGTCGGACTCCACTTACTGGTCGGCAAAAAACCGCTCGCGGGGGATGCCTCGCTTGAAAAAACCGTCTCTGATTTTACGGCTGCGGCCAAAGCTCACGGCGCCACGAAAGTGCGTATCGTGCAGTCAAGCTCGCGCGCATGGTGGTTTCTTTTCTTCCCCTTCACGCTTCTCGTGACCCCGGTTACAAGTAATGTCGCCGGCGAAGCCTTGAAATAACCTGCGTATTTTTTTCTTCGAGCTGATCCACGAACCCGCTGACGCCCTGCCACGCGGTTGATTCAGGCGCGGCTGCGGCAAAATGAGGAGAACCTTCGGATAGGAAAAACGAGAAGCAGCGCGCAAACCAGCCCGCGCCCGGATTCCATAAATTTTTATTCCACTTTTCCAAACGCCTGGAGCTCTGGGAAGCTGCAGTAATACATCCCGTGAGTGTTGACGATTTTTACTTTCAGATACTTGGCTTGGACCGGTGCGTCAAAGGTGTATTCTTGATACGGACTCGTGGCAAAGACCATATTGGTGGTTTCAAAACCGCCGACTTTCGTGTATTCCCCAGTCGGCGCATCGGTTGAGACGTAGAACTCAATGGTTTTGCAATTGTATTGCGAGGCTTCAAAGACAGGGACCGCGACTTTGGTAATCGTAGCGGTTTTGCCGCCGCTGAAGCCGAAGATCGCCTCCTGGCCGGGCTCCACGCCTGCGGCCTCGCCGACACCGCCGGATTTGCCGTCAATCAGATTTGAAAATTTCATATTGCTTGCCGCAATCAGCCGGCCGCCGTATTCCGCGGCGAGGATATTGATCTCGTGGGCGGGGGCTTTCTTCACTTCCTCCGCAAACTCGTCTTCACTCAAAAGTTTCCCGTAGGCCTTCCATTCCGTATGATAAGAATGCCCTCCCGGGCCTGCCCCCACCACCACTTTGAGATACCGGACCGCAGCCGGGGGATCGATTTTAAATTCCTGGTACACATTTCCGAAAAAAACCTTATTTTCAACTTTAAAACTGGCTATCGGAAAAAATCCAAGGGTCGGGCTCTCGGTCGAACCGCTTAGGCTGATCTCGCCGGGATTGTAGTCATAGACTCTAAAGATTGGAACGGCGAATTTTTCAATCAATGCGGGCTGATTGTCTTTAAAGGAAAATACGGCCTCCTGGCCCGGGTACAGCGCCTCGGTTTTTTCTTCGCTCCCGTCAATCAGCTTGGCAAATTCCTGGGTGCTGGAGCTGACAATCCTTCCCCCTTCGGACGCGTCAATCAGGCTCGCGCCCGCGCCACGCTGGGCGGTAAGGAGCATTTCCTTTTGCACAACTTCCTGAAGGGACTGCTGAAGGGAATCCGCATCTTCGGCCTCGCGGTAACTTCCCTGGCTCATTTCCGCGAGCTTTCGAAGCTGGCCTTTAGCGGCCTCCGTTGCGCCAAAACCAATGGCGTGAATGGTAATATCGATCCCCTGCGCCTTCAGATTTTTCATCACCTCAACCGGGTCCTTGCCGCAGGTTTCTTCGCCGTCGGAAATCAAGATGATGGATTTTTTCACGTCTTGCGCGGGAGCAAAATCAGTTCCCGCTTTTTCAAGGGAATATCCCAGGGCCGTCATTCCGTAGGATTTGAGCGGCTGCACCTGGCTGATCATTCGGGTAGCGTCGTATTGCCCGATGGGAATAAGAAGCCGGGAGTCGGTGCAGGATTCTCTGATGTTTTCCCGCACGGGCGTGACACCGAACACGCGCAGGCCGACACTCGAACCGGTTGGAATCTGGTTGGCAATGGTTGTCAGGGCTTTCTTGGCCGTGTCCATTTTAGTGACCCCGGTGCTGATTTCATTCATACTTCCGGAAGCGTCAAAAACAATTTCAATTTGAGACGGGCCCTGGGCCTGCGCGAAAGGCGCTAAAAAAAAGATGGCAAGGAGAAGGACGAAGAGGGCTGGTTTCTTCATGTGGGAAGCTCCTGGGTTGGCAAAGACGCGGGTTTCGGCATTTTTGAAATTGGGGAGTAGAGGATTCGAACCTCTGAAGGCATACGCCAGCAGATTTACAGTCTGCCCCATTTGGCCGCTTTGGTAACTCCCCAGAAAATCAATTAAAAACTTGAGTTTGGCACTTTTCCCTCTCCCTAGGGGAGAGGGTTGGGGTGAGGGGGAAAACGAAGCCGTACCCCCTCATCCTGACCTTCTCCCCCATGGGGGAGAAGGGTATTCGCAAAAAAGGTGCCACCCTCAAGTTAAAAATTCAAAATGAAAAATCGAAAATTTTTAATTTTGAACTCTTAACTTTTAATTGCATCTCCAGCTGGCGGAGGGATTTGAACCCCCGACCCGCTGTTTACAAAACAGCTGCTCTACCGACTGAGCTACGCCAGCAATCAATGGGTGCCTATTCTATCCAAATCCCCCGCCCCGTCAGCATCTTTTTTGACGCAAAACCGGAACGCGGATTTAGACGACGGGATCTTCGATTTTTTCGGAATCGGCGAGCGGATCCGCGCCGCTTTCGAGGGCGGGCTCGATGCCTCTTTGCTCTCTTAGGGCATCTATTTTTTCGAGGGGCCTCTCCAGCATGCGCTTGCGGGTGGTGGTGAGCGCGTCAAATTCCCGGCGCGCGTCGTCGAGCCGGTCGCCCAGGGTTTTTAGCTTTTTAAGAAATTCGCCCCATTGCTTTTTGAAGGTTCCGAGGAGGGAAAGAATTTCATGCGCGGTTTTTTCGAGAGCGAAATTGTCCACGGCCTGGCGGATCACGGCAAGCACGGCAAAAAGGGTAATGGGCGAACAAAAGACCACTTTGCTTGCGAGCGCCTCTTCCCAAAGCGATCGTTCGCTTTCATGAATGAAGGAGTAGACCTGTTCATTGGGGATAAAAAGCAGGACGTAATCGAGCGTGTTTTCTTCGGGATTGATATATTCGCGCGCGGTGACTTCCTTGACCTTGGAGCGCACGTCCTTTAAAAACTCCCCCCGGTAGCGGGCCCGGTCAAGCTCGCCCTCGCTTTCCAGATAGCGGACGTAATTTTCCCAGGGAAATTTAACGTCCATGTTGAGCTTAAGTCCCCGCGGAAGAAGAAAAGTAAAGTCCGGCCTTGTCCCGGCGCTTTCAATCGTTTTCTCTTTAAGATAATTGATATTCTCGATAAAACCCGCGATTCTCAAGACATCCTCGGCCATTCTCTGGCCCCATTGACCCCGCACCCTGGAATTCGAAAGCGCTTCCTTCAGAGTCAGGGTGGCCTTGGAAAGCGCGGCGGCCTGCTCGTTCATGTTTTTAAGCTGGTTGGTAAGCTCCCCGAACTTCTCGGCCCGGTCCTGCTCGAGTTCTTTAATGAGGCCGGAGACATGCCCCAATTCCCCGCTCATACGTTCCAGCTGCTGATCAATCAGGATCTTCTTGCCCTCGAGCTCTTTGGCCTGAAGCTCCCGGTCCGCGGAAAGTTTTTCACGCGCTGTTTTCATGAGCTCCGCAGAAGCTTTTGAAAGGGCATTGAGGGAAAGACTCCCGAAAGAATTTTCCACTTCGCGGATCACGGCCTCGCGCTCGGCCCGGCGCTCGGACTCGGTTTCCCGGAAAAGTTCCCGGGCAAGATCTTTGGCGCTTCCGCCTTTGACGGTTTTCAAAAGATAGACCGTCAAACTTCCGGCTAAAAAACCGGCGAGAAAAACTGCTGCGAAAAGTAGCATAGGTGAACGGCATTATACCCCGAGCGGGCCCCGGGAGCTTGAAAAAAATGCGGCTCGCAGAAAAAAAATGGGCCCTCGACCGGCGGATACGCTTGGGGACGGACCGGGAAAAGTCTGGGGCAGCTTAGGCGGCGGCCTGAATCTTCTCGTGAGCGGCCCTGAAAACTTCAAGCTGCTCGTGGATCAAATTAAGGGAAAGTTCAAAGGAACCGTTTGCCTGAACGTCAATCCGGCCCGCGATCTCC
>JAHFHI010000072.1 GCA_023246995.1 Candidatus Omnitrophota bacterium | reverse complement strand
GCCCACCCTCCTGTTCGAGACGGAAAGCTCGAATCCCCCGCTCGTCGGTTTTAAGAACCGCGGCCCCGGGATGATCGTCCAGATAGCGAGCCACGTTTTTTCGTACAAGGCGGTTTGATAAAATTCTGTCAAGCGCCGCGCGTTCGGAGGCCTTGGTGGTGGTCAGATATTTTTCGAAAATCTGTCCGGAAAGCTTCAAAAGGTAGCGGTCGACAAGATCCATGGCCTCGAGATTGAGCGCCGCCCGGGCCTCCATATCGCTCGATTCGGCGGCTTCGGCCGCGAGCGCTTCCAGTTTTTCTTTAAGCGCCCTGGAAGACCCGGAAAGATTCGCGAAAAAAGAAGTCAGATAGGCAAAGATATCCCCCCGCCCGGCGTGGTGAAAAAGACTCTGGCGTGCGCTTTGGCCGCGCTGGTCGCCCGCGCCCCAAACCATGAGCCTCCGGAAAGCTTCAAAGAACCCCAGGAGTCCAAGCTCCCCGGACTCGCCCTTGCGGGCCTCATCAAGCCGCCATTCAAAGTTGGGCAGATCCGCCTTAAAGAGCGCGGCCGCGTCAGCGCTGGAAAATTTAAGGGCCTTGAAAACTTTTTCCCGTTCTTCTCGCTTTCTCAAGGCTTCCTCCCAAAGATTGGCGTGGGCCCGCGCCTGACTTTCGCGCATGTTGACTTTGGGGGAGGTCGCCAGGACTTCGAATTGAAGATCCCTGCGGCTTTCCTGATTCGCATAAGCCTGTTTGATCCAGTAAAGGCTCGCTTCAAGGCTCGGGGCGGAGGGTCGGCGGCCGCCTCCAGCCTGATTGCTTTTTTCAGGAGAATATTCCACGAGGAACCCGTTGGGGATTTGCCAAGCTCCGGAGCGCAGGTTACTCTCAACTTGCTCGTAGGTCACGCCCTCGGTAAAAATATCGATGACTCGATTGCTCCCCTTCTCGACAATCTTGAAGAGCTCGGGCATGAACCCGCCCCAGACCCCGATCGGCGCGCCGAAATTGGGAATGCCTTTGCCCGGGCTCGTGGCCGAGGCTTCAAGAAATTCATCCGAGAGCATGACCACACCCGCCACACCCCGGAAAATCATGTCGGCTTCGCGGATGTTGTAGTCTTCGACGGTCATCAGGTGATTTTCGAGCCCAAGCTGTCTTACGAGTTCCTGGATCCTCCGAAACTTAAAGAGAGCTCCGTCCACAAGCCTGCCCTGCGTGTCGTACTTGCCGTCAAAAATCCTTCCGCCGATCACGATCCGGCCCGCGTGCTGTTTGAAATATTCAAGCTTTCCCGGGTCCCGGGCCAGACCTTCCAGGACCTCGATCCATTTGTCCGGGCCTTTGTAAGGCACCTGGCGGCGCACATTGGAAATAATGGGGTCCTCCATGAGCGCCTCCCGCAGCGCGCCGTATTGCTTGGCGAGATTGCGCCACAGCCGCTCGCGCTTGCCCTCGTGGGTTTCAAAAACAGCTTCCCGAACGCGGTCATGAAAATTCTGAAACTCCTCGCGCGCGTCAAACTCCGGCCGGCTCGTCTCATCGGGATAGGCCGCAGCCAACCATTTTTCAAAAGTCTTTTCAAGCCAGCGGAATCTCTGTTCCGGGTCCTGCTTCCGGTCGAGCCATAAAAGAAGCTGGGCCGTGTCCATGGCCGAAACAAACTCAGATTTTCTTTTGAACTCGTCAAAGAGAACGTGCCCCCTGATGGCGTTAAAAAAATCCTGATCCGTGGCATTTGCTGGGAGTCTTAACTTAGCGCGGTATTCGTCGATTAACTGGCGCCTTTCCGGGGCCTGCCAGTGCTCAAGGAGCACGGCATTGGTGCTGCGAAGCCCGGCCTGATCCCTCCAACCCGTCAGCTTGTGGGTGGCGGCGGGAAAGATCGTTTTAAGCACCGGCGTGTGTTCATAAAGGCTCACGCCCACAAAAAGGTCATAGCTCAAGGCCACATAGTCCGCAATGCTGATCTTGCCGTCTTTTACGATATAGGGCCGCATCCACTCCGGAAAACCGAGCAATTCATAAGCCGCTTCGTCAGGTTCATACATTCCGGGACGGAAAACCGTATGATTGATGTGCATCCGGAGAGGTTCGCTTTTCTGCGCGGCCTTTTTGGTGTGCGGAAGACTGACGAACACCTCGTTATCCACGTAGAGAAGATCCTTTTTGACCCGGAACTTGGCCGGGGCGCTCTTGGATTGTAGAAACGCCGCGAGCTTGTCGGTGGCCTGCTGGTAAACGGCCATATGCACGTCGCGCCAGGGCCGGTCATCGGGATAGACCTCATCAAAAACCCGGACGCGGTTGGCGTCGTTGGCGTCCGTATCGTCGAGTTTTTCGTTCTTCAGATAATAGGCATCGAAATAATACTGGGGCGCGCCGTATTGTTTGGTCTCGGTGCGAAAAACCCGAACAAAAATCTTTTTATCCAGAATGTCGCGGGCCCGGCTTGACTGGGCGCGCATCCGGAAAACCGTTTTTAAATCGAGCTCGATTTCAAAGCTGGCCGCGATCTGCCCGCCGGTGCCGAGGATGGCTTCGCGGATATTTCCTCCGAGAGCAAGCTCACGCTTGGGATGCTCCTTGATGGTTTCATAGATCGGGTGCATGCCGATCACGTCCACGCCGTTGGCTTTCCACGACGGAAAAAGATCATGCATGAGCGCGCCCAGACCGCCGGTGAGCGTGGCCTGGGCCGCCAGATCCGCTTCTTTCTCCCCGTGCGCGCGTGCGATATAGTCCAGAAGCCCGGCATGAAGGCCCATTTCCATCTGCCGGCTTAAGACCGTGACATTCTGAAGCCGCTCAAGCCCCGTCTCTTCAATCCAGGTTTGCCGGACCTCGGAACGCGCTCGTTCGGGCGCTTGGGATGCCGGCGGGAGATACCGCAGCGCCACATGATCATGAATGATTTTAGCGATGGGGGTGGTAATCACCCGGATGGGTTCACTGGTCGAATAATCCTGATTGGCTTCGAGAATCAAGTCGTGCACGGTGTCGGAAAACGTGCTGAAGGAATAACCCTCTCGGAGCGCCTGGGACAAGGCCTCGGCAAGCTGATCCGGGACAAGCCGGAAACTCATTTCTTCCACGAATATTTTCCAGTTGGGCGCAAGGCCGGGTGTTTCATAGAGCGCCTTTTTGATTTCATCGGTCAGGACTTCAAGGCTTGGAATTTCCAGCCCTTGAGGCTCTTGCGTCCTTACTTCCGAACGAACCGTCTCCGCTTCCGGCCGGGACAGCGGCTTTGCAGTGGCTGTCTGTTTTTTGGATGCGGGGACAAGCCAGGATGCCGGAGCGCTTCCGTAGGGAACAGAGGACCACGCCGCGGCCGCGGGTTCCCGGGTCAGCCGGGTCAGGGCATCGGGATTCAAAAGGTTTTTATCTTTAAGCTCCCGGAGACGCATCAGAAAATCTCCGACGCGCTTTTTCCATTCCGCCTCAAGCTCTTCACGCCGCGCCGGATCAAGGGAGGTAAGCAAAAGCCCGTCGAGCAGCCGGACATCCCCTCCGGCTTTGGCCGCATTGCCCTGAAGCGCGAAAGCGCGCACCACCTGATCGCGCCAGAATTTGATCCGCACCCGGAGGGTCTCTTGGCTCATCGAAATCTTCATGCGCCGAAGAAGCTGGTCGAGAACGGCCCTCGCGAAAGCGTCGTAAAGATCAATTCGGCCGTCCCGGACACGGAAATAGCTTTTCCAGGAAACGTCCCCACGCATGAAATCCCGGTATCGGTCATCCTCCGGCACTTGATGGATCGCGGGCATGACCACCGCATAAGAAACGCCGAGGCTCTCAAAAATCCCGCCGACGCCCTCCCGGTGAAATCCTCCCATCACGGCGAGAGCCAGCCGGGTTTTTCCCGTTTTCATCCGTTGCAGAATCCGCCGCGCGAAGACTTCTTCGCGGGCTTGCGCGGTTTCATAAAAAATTCTCTGGGGCTTGTAGTTTTCGCGCCACAGAATGCCTTCCTTTTGAAAAGCGCCCTGCATTTCGGCCAGGTCTTCACGGCCGGAGAACGGGCCGGGCTGAAGGGTCAGTCCTTCGGGGGCTGCGGCGAAGAATCGCCATTCCTCCCTGGAAAGCTTAAGCTCCGTAAGTTTTCTAAAAAGCTTTAAATCCCGGCCCAGAGATTCGAGAATCCGTTCCTCCGGGCTTGTATAAAGCGCCTGTTTGACATCCCGCACATAACCTTCAAACTCCCTGAAAAATTCCGGCCCCTTCATCTGAAGGAGCAACTCCTGGCGCGCCGAGCTTTCTTCGAGGGACTCCGCCAAGCCGCCCCTGATACCCTTCAAGCGGGCTTGGGTGAGAAGATAATGCCCAAAGGCCTCCGGGCTTGCCCGCTCGGTCTGATAGTCCTGCTCGTTTTTATGAAATTCCCGGATCTCTTCCGGGGTTTGGAGTTTTGCGCGAAGGGCCGCGGCAAGTTTTCGTATTTCCGAATCCTGGTTTTGTTTTTCCTGCGGCCCGGTTTTTCGCACTTCCTCAACCAGAGCCGCGAGATGGGGATATTGGTCCGGGACCTTTTCTGAGACCTCCTTGGGCGCGATCCGGTCGAGAAACCGAAGCATTTCATGAAGCTCCAGGGAGTTTTCCTCGAAGGCGTTTAGTTTACGCTCAAGATTCTGAAATGTTTTCGACCCATAGCGCCTTTTTAAAATCGCCAGGTCCCGCTTATAGGCTTCAAGACGTTCGAGTTGGCCCGGACGGGCTTCAAGCGCGCCCAAAAAAGCGGCGATGTCTTTTTCGTAAAGCGTCTGATCCTCAATCCCGAAAAATTCGCTCTTCCCGGGATTTGAAAAAGCCGCGGCCGCGGCCCCGGAGAGTTCGCCCCGGGAAAGATACTCGTCAAGAAGTCCGGCCAGCATTCCGGGATCCGGAAAAGCCCGGAAGAGCTCGCCCTGGAGTTTTCCCGAGGCCCCCTCGAGCCCGACCAGGCCGAGCCCAAACTCCCGCTCAAAATGGGCAATCAGTTTTTGGATGGATTTTTGCGCGTCCCCGACGGCGTGAGCGTCCTGAACTAAAATAACGCTCGCCCCCTTGAAATCCCCGTGTGTTTTTTCAACCCGGCCGATTTCAGAAGGGAGCTTGAGGCTTGCCAGGGATTCCGGGCTTAGCCGGTTGGCTTTGGGACTATGCGAGTCCGCCTCCAGGCTCCCTTCTGAAACGCCGTAAACTGCGCCCGGAAAGGAAGAAATCTGGGATAGCGTGAAAGAAAGAAGCAAAAGAATGCTTACGCTTTTTTTCCCCTTTGGGGGACTCCATCGAAAGACTCGCATAGGTTCGCCTTAAATTTTACATTAGCTTTGTAAAAGGGGCAAATAAGACGGCAGATTTGTTCTAAGTTGATTGTTCATAATGGGAAGTGTTGGCCTTAGACGTTAAAGCGGAAGAGCATGACGTCGCCGTCGGCGACCACGTAATCCTTGCCTTCAATTCTAAGAAGGCCCTTTTCCTTGACGGCGCTTGAAGATCCGAGCTGAATGAGGTCTCCAGTGTTCATAACCTCGGCCCGGATAAAACCTCTTTCAAAATCAGAGTGGATGACGCCTGCGGCTTGGGGAGCTTTGGTGCCCCGCTGGATGGTCCAGGCCCGGACCTCTTTTTCCCCGGCCGTAAAATAAGTAATAAGTTGAAGGAGTTTATAACCGGCACGGATAAGCGCATGCAGCCCCGGTTCTTCCAGCCCGAGAGCTTTTAAAAATTCCTCCTGCTCGGCTTCCGGGAGATCAATCAGCTCGGATTCCACTTTTCCGGAAATCACCACGTGCTGGGCGCCTTCTTTGGCGGCCCACTCCTTAACCTTCCCGGCCAAAGCCCCGCCTTCCGGAAGATCCGACTCGGCGACATTGGCTCCGTAGAGCACTGGCTTGATCGTCAGAAAAGCCAAATCGCGCAAAGCCTTTTTCTCTTCTTCGTTCAGTCCCATGTTTCTCAAAGGCGTTCCATCCTCAAGGGCTTTTTTAACGCGCTCATAGAGGGGCATAATCTCGCGGGATTCCTTGTCGCCCGAACGCGCAAGCTTGTCGGTTTTGACAAACCTCGCGGACATGGTGTCGAGGTCTTTTAAGCAAAGCTCCGTGTCAATCACTTCGATATCGCGAAGGGGGTCCACACCACCGTCCACATGCACAATGTCGGAATCCTCAAAACAGCGCACCACGTGCAAAATGGCCTCCACTTCCTTGATGTGGCCGAGGAACTGATTGCCGAGACCCTGGCCTTCGGAGGCTCCTTTGACAAGCCCGGCAATGTCATAAAACTCAACCGCCGTGGGGGTTGTCTTTTCGGGATGATAAAGCGCGCTCAAGGCGTCAAGCCGGGGGTCCGGGACCGTGACAATTCCCTTGTTAGGGTCGATCGTGCAAAACGGATAGTTCGAGGCCGGAGCCTTGGCCTTGGCGAGCGCATTAAAAATAGTGGACTTGCCCACATTGGGAAGCCCGACGATTCCGATTTTGAGTGTCATAAGTCCCTTATAAAAGAGGCCCATTCTATATGACTCCTTCTTATTTCTCCAGGAAATTGAGGTCCT
>JAHFHI010000071.1 GCA_023246995.1 Candidatus Omnitrophota bacterium | reverse complement strand
GCCTCTTAAAAAAAAACGGCCGGATGTGGCCGAACGGTTTTTTTTCTGGCCCTTTGCGGCATTTTTTGGGGGAGCGCGGCTTTGCTTGAGGCGGGCGAAGAAGAGCCCGCTCTTTCCGAACTGGCGCGCACCAAGGCCGCAAAACTTTTTATCGCAAAAAAGCATGAAGCGTCGTTAGCCGAGTTCGAACGCCTGGAAAAAGAGTATCCGGCAAGCGGAAGAATCAAACGCTATATGGCGGCTCTCTATCAAGCGCTCGGAGACTCGGACCGCGCTCTTGTCAAACTAAACGAAACCCTGGACCTTCATCCCGAAGACCTTTCTGTGCAAGTGATGCGCGGTGAGCTTTATCTCAAAACGGCGGACTGGGAACGTGCGGCCCAGGATTTTCAGAGCGTTGCCGAGAAGGACCCCGAGGGCGTGAGCGGCCGGAAAGCCGCCAAACGTTTTCGGGAGCTTCAGCGCCTGAAGAGCGCCGGTTCCGGCCCGGATTCAGCCGCTCGAATGAATCTCCAGGAGTTTATGAAATCGGAGGCAGCCAGGGCGCTTAGCCAAGGCCGGCTTGAGGACGCTCTGGAAGGTTTTGACGCGCTGCTTTTATCCTACCCGCAGGATGTGATGATCCGGCGTTTCCGGGCCATTACGCTTCTGCGTTTGGGCCGAAACGAGGCAGCGGTTCACGCCCTGGAAGACGCGCTCGAGATGGCTCCCCAAAATGCCGCGCTTCACTTTTACCTGGCCGAAGCCTTGGCCAGGAAAGGGGAGCTTGCCAAAGCCCGCGAAGAATACCGCTGGGTGATCGCCAACACCCTGGAAGGTTACGGTCAAAAGGCCCGGTTTGCGCTCGTTCGGGGTATGGCCGGAGGCCGCGCGGCCCGGCGAAAGCCTTGGAGCGTGAACCTCATGGCCGGCTATGATTTTGACACGAATGCCGTGCTGAAATCGAATGATCCCACCATCCGCACCGAGGGGGATCAAAATACGAGCCGCTACAATACGGTGCTCGGAGGCACTTACCGGCTTGGGCAAAAGGGCCGCTGGATATTTACCGCGGACGGATTTTATTCGCAGGTTCTCTATCAGGATTTTACGTATCTTAATACTTACACGGCAGCGGCCGGAGTTTCCGCGCTCTACGCTTTCCGGCTCATGAACCGGCCGGCTTTCTGGAATATTCGCCAGGGCGGAGATTTTACCCTGCTTAAAAATAAATTCTACGCGGCTTCCGACGCCCTTTCGGTAAGCCTGATCACGTTTTTACAGGAGCGCCTCCGCACCACCGTGGCCTACTGGGGATCCTTTCACGAATATGATTCCGGAGGGCCGGAGCCGGATCTTACGAGCCGGGACGGTTTTGAAAACGCGGTTTCGGTTTCAAACTACTGGTATTGGAACGAGGCCAAAAGCGTTTATCTGATCAGCGGCTATGATTTTGAGCGGGATGACACCGACGGCCGCAATTACATCAAAAATGCGCACGGCGGCCAGCTTGGGATGCATTTCCCGCTCCCCGCAGGGATTGAGCAGGAAGTCCTTTTTCGTTTTGAGGATTCGAATTACAACCAGTATGCTTCAAGCCCGCCCAAGCGCCGTGATGACCAATTCACGCTCACGGTTTTAATTTCCAAGCCGCTCACCGAACACCTGCGTCTCGAATGTTTCTATACCCTCGAAGACTCCCGCGCTAAGAATAATATTTACGAATACACCCGCCATATTTCGGGCACAAGAGTCCGGTTTCAGGCATAAATGGCCTTCCCCCCGGAACACTCTTCTTTAATCCCCTAAAAAACCCGCCCCGGCCTTATTTCAGAAGCCTTTTTGATCGATTGGGCTTTTAGAATCGCGCCCCATAAAAACATCACAAAGTAGTCTTTTTGATCAGGCGGTTGTAATTCGGAAAAGGGAGGGCCATGCTTTAGTTAGAATTGGTAGTTTTTGGTTTTTAAAAGGATGCGTTTGGCGAGGAGAGAAGGCGTTGATTCCTGAAGCGGAAGACCGGACTATTCAAAAAATTTTAACAATAGGCACGATGATGATTTTCACCTTGGGGCTTGGCGTGCCGCAAGCCATCAGCCAGATAAGCGAACTTCGGCAGACTCCCGCCGATCAGATTGCGGATGTTAAAAGGGATCCCGGCGTCCCGAGGGTTCTGAATTTTTCCGCAGACAATCCGGATTTAAAGCGCGAGCTCACCGATCACCTGGCGAGCCTCTTTGATTTTCAGGGGGAAGTGAGGATTTTGAAAAAAGGTTCGGAGGAGTGGCAGGCCGCCGAAAAGGGGATGCGGGTTGAAGAGGGCGATCAGGTGGTGACGAGCCCCGGGGCTTATGCGGCCATCAGCTACGACAAGTTTTTTTTGAATACGGTTCGTATCGAAGAAAACACGAAGGCAGAATTTCACACCATCGAGCCGACGCATGTGAGCATGGAAAACGGCGCGATCTTTAATGCGCTCGACCGCCTTGAAGCCGGAAGCGAATATAAAATTTCGACGCCGACCGCGGTGGCCGGGGTGCGAGGAACCCGTTTTGCGGTTCTTTTCGGGGATGCAGGCATGAAAGTCGCGGTTCTAAACAGCCGGGACGGAAAGGCTCATGCCGTTGAGGTCGAAACCCCGGACGGGGAGAGCGTGGTGGTGGATCAGGACCGGCAAATGAACCTGGTTGAAGGTGAACACGAGCTGACGGACGTGGAACCTGAAATTTCGAGCGGGATGGAAGCGTTCCTGGAGACCGTCGAGGAATTTAGTCGGGATCTTTCCTCCCAGGCGGAGACCGGCGGCGATGAAACCCAAAAGGATGAGGATGCGGAAGCCTCCGAAGACTTGGAAAGCGAAGAAACTTCGGAAGAGGATGTTTCGAAAAAGGAGACGGATGACGTAGAGCTGGAGGATGCGACTGAAGAAGAAAAGGCCTATGGAGATCCTCCGGACGGCGGAAACCAGGGGGACTCGGACGTAAGCGCCGATGAGTCCCTTGATGATGCTCTTGCGGGTTTTTACGGAGACGCCACAGAAGATGCTTCGGGCGCGGTTGACGCCTTTATGGAGATCGGCGCTGATCCGGGACCGGAAGACGCGTTAAGCAAAGAAACCGCAGCAGAAATCTACGAGGCCTTGGGCTATGAAGCTCCCGAACCCGATTCTGCGGAGCCGGGAACTTTCGAAGACTTAGGCGACTTGTCTTATAAAGAATCCATGGAGAAAACCCTGGAAGAAACGTTTGCCGAAGAAACCGCGGAGGCTATTGCCGAGGAAGCGGGACTGGAAACCTCCGAGATTGCGGAAGAAATCCTCAGTGATGTCGTTGACACGGTCCAAGAAGAAAGCCGTGATGCCGCCGAAGATAATATTGCGGCGGAACAAAGCACCGTTTCAGACCCCACCAAAGACTGCACCCAAAGCGGTTCCGGGTGCGTTTAATGCCGGCCCTTTGAGGTCATGAGCGATCCAAGATTCCCGGATAAACGCCGGCTTCTGGAACTCTCCATCGGAATTTTGATTTTTTTAGTCATGTCCGTCGTGGCTTCCTGCCGGGTTCTGGATGGTTTTGAAAATTTGTTCCTCGACATGCGTTTCAAACTTCGCGGCCAGAAGCCTTTCCCCCAGGAAATCCGGCTGGTGGCCGTGGATGAAGCCAGCATCGATGTTTTTGGCCGCTGGCCCTGGGCCCGGGACATTCACGCCGAACTTCTGGGTTCGCTCAAGCACCCCTCTTTCAGGCCGGCGGTCCTTGGCTACGACTTCCTCTTTGAGCACAAAAACCCCAACAATCCGGCCGGGGACGAGCGCCTCGGTTTTCAGGTGAGGGGGCTCGAGGACCGGGTCGTGATGGCTTATTTTTTTGAAAAAGGGGTCGGGGCTTCTTTTGAACGCAATCCAACGCGGGAAAAAAATCTTGAACGCTTTGCGCTCCCGGATTCAAAAGATTTTCGCGGAATCGATCAGGCCGACAAAGTGTCGCTTCCTTTCGAGGAGATTTCCAGAAGCGCGCTCTTGGCTTTTGTGAATACGCCGGTGGAGCCCGACGGAAGAACCCGGCGGGCGCAGCTTTTGATGCGCTACAACGGGAAAGTTTATCCCTCCATGGATCTTTTAATGGCGTTATCTTTTTTGGGGGCCCGAATCGAGGATGTGAAGCTTCTCAAAGATGGAATTTATATCGAAAAAAGCCGGCTCGGGCCGCGCCTGATTCCCCTTACCGGGGAAGGAAGCCTGATGATCAATTATTACGGCGCCATGGACAGGATCCAAAGTCATTCCTTTTTGGAGGTCTTGAAAACCAAGCGCGAGTGGATGAAAGGCGGGCCCGCGCCGGAACTTCTGAAATCTTTTAAAGACAAAGCCGTTCTTGTGGGGGTCACCGCTCTCGGGCTCGGCGACAGGCGGGTGACGCCTTACGGCGAATACGAAAGCGGGATCGGGCTTCATGCCCAGGTTTTGGCCAATATTCTGGAGGGAGATTTTTTAAGGCGTGCCCCGGCGCGGGTTTCCTACGGGGCGTTTTTGGTTATCGGGCTGGCCGCGATTTTTCTTACCATGTTCCTTCCGATCAGCCGCTCCTTGCTTTCAGTCACGGGCCTCGGCCTCGCGTATTTTTTCGCGGCCCACGCGGCTTTTTTAAAAGGTCTATGGGTGGATGTCGCGGTCCATGAGCTTACACTTGCGGTGCTTTTCATCGGGATCACATCCTTTCGCTATTTTCTGGCGCTTGAAGAACTTCGGCGCGCGCAGGAACAGCTTATCCACGCCGCGAAAATGGCCTGTCTGGGAGAGCTTTCGGCCGGAATCGTCCATGAATTCCGCAATATCCTAAACGCCATTAACCTGAATGTGGAATGCTGCATGAGGCCGGGGATTAGCCCGGAAAAGATGACCCGCTACGCGGATATGTTCCGCAGGATCATGGAAAGCGCCAACATGATTTTGGAGGGGCTGCTTACGTTTGCGCGTAAGAGCGAGTCGCTTAGAGTCCCCGGGAATTTAAAGAAAACCGTGGAGAACACGCTCCTTCTGATGGAAAAGGAAATGATCCGCCACCAAATCGAGGTTAAAACCGAACTGGGGGAGGTCCCGGAAATCGCCTATGACGCGGGGCAGATTTCCCAAGTCATCATGAACATGATGAACAACGCGCGGGATGCTTTTAAAGAAGACGCCGAGAAACAGATTACGCTCCGGCTCGGCGTGCTTCACGATAGGGTTTGCCTTCAGATTGCCGATAATGGAAGCGGGATTGCGCCCGAGGTTTTAAAACGGCTTTTTCAACCCTTTGTGACCACCAAGGTTGCCGGCAAGGGCACCGGACTCGGGCTTTCGGTCTGCCACGGCATTATCCGCAATCACGGCGGGGATATTAAAGTGACGACCCGGATCGGCGAGGGCACCACATGGCATATTTTTTTACCCCAACCGAGCGGATAACCTAAGGAGACCTATGGCCTTGCCTAAAATCCTCATCATAGACGATGAGGAGACCGTAAGATTTTTTTTGAGGGATTTTTTCGAGGACCGCGATTTTGACGTCGAGCTTGCCGGGGACGGAGCCGAAGGACTTGCCAAATTCACGCAGGGGAGTTATGACCTGGTTCTTTGCGATTTTTTAATGCCCAAAATGCTTGGGATTCAATTTTTAGCCAAGGCCAGAGAGCTTAAGCCTGCCCAGCGCGTGATCATGCTTACCGGCGTCAAGGAGGCGTCGCTTGTCGAAAAGGCCGAAAAACTAGGCTGTCATTTTTATTTACAAAAACCAATCCGTCTGGCGGAGCTCGAAGCCAAGACGAAGGAAGCGTTAGCGGATAAGAGTTGATATAAAAACAATAAATTTGATTTTAAAGAAAAATAATGATTGACCCGTTTAGACTTCTGGCGACAATAGAATCGGATAAGCTTGAGTTTGACCTTTTCCCTCTCAAGGATAAGCGGGGGGAGGATATTTTAAAAAAAGCGCCAAACTCAAGATCGGATAAAAAGACCATGACCGGAGAGGGCTTGGAAATGATTTTCAGATCAGCCGGAAAATTTTTAAGCCTTTTCTTGGTCGCGGCTTTTTCCTTCATACCGGCGGTGCGGGCCGAGACTTTGTCCGATGAAGCCCTTCTGGAAAAAATCCAGCATTCGGCTTTCAATTATTTCATTGAAGAGGCCAACCCCCAAAACGGCCTTGTCAGAGACCGGGCGCATAATTTCAGAAAAGGCGCCACCCAGTCAGCCTCCAGTATCGCGGCTACGGGATTCGGCCTTTCAGCCTACCCGGTCGGAGTTTCCCGGGGATGGATCAGCCGGGAGGACGCGCTTGGGCGAACCCGCAGGTCGCTTGAATTTTTCTTGAACACGGCCGCGCAGGAGCACGGATTTTTCTATCACTTCCTGACCATGGACGGCGGCAAGCGAGCGATCCATTCCGAACTTTCACCCATCGACACGGCACTTTTTCTGGCCGGAGTTCTTTTCAGCGCGGAATATTATAAAGACCCGGTGATTACGGCTTTAGCCGCCAAGATTTATGAACGGGTCGACTGGCCGTGGATGTTAAACGGCGGCAAAACCCTTGCCATG
>JAHFHI010000070.1 GCA_023246995.1 Candidatus Omnitrophota bacterium | reverse complement strand
GACGAAAAGGATGGTCCTCTGGCCGGTACGCATCCTCTTTCGTGCCTCCTGGATAATCTGGCGCAGCTCCGCGACATTCGACGTGACGGCGTTAATGGGCACGAAAACCGCCTGCGTTAGGCGCGAAATCACACGCGCGATAGTGGTTTTTCCGCTCCCGGGAGGTCCGTAAAAAATCATCGAAGACCAGCGCTGGGATCGAATCGTTCGCTCGAGAAGCTTGCCCTCGCCCAGGATATGCAATTGGCCGGCGATTTCCTTGAGGCACCGGGGGCGCATGCGCACCGCAAGCGGAGCGTTTGAATCGGACGCCGACAGTTCCCCGGCCGGGGGCTCTGGGGCTTCGAAAAGTCCGGGACTGTCGATGTGCTTTTTAGGGTTCATGGATTCGGATGAAATTAAAACTACTGAAAAGAAGCCTGAAACAGCGCCGCGATCTTTTCGGCAATTTCGCCGTGGAGCGTCTGAATATCAGCGGACACAAGCGTCCGCTCCCGCGACTGATAAACAAGTCGGAATGCGAGATTCTTATAGCCTTTCGGGACACGTCCGCCGCGGAAAAGATCAAAAAGAATGACCTCTTTTAAAAGAGGGCCTCCGAGAGAACGGATGTCTTCCTCGATTTTTCCCGCATGGACGCTCTCTTCAACCACAACGGCCAGATCACGCTCAACGGCCGGGAATTTAGGAATCTCGCGGAAAGTTTTCTTCCACACGGCGGCTTCGGCCAGGACGGGGAGGAAAAGTTCGGCATAAAAAACCCGGTCCTCGAGATCCCACGCCTTTAAAACAGCCGGAGAAATCTCTCCCAAAAATCCGGCCTCCCGGCCCGCGATCATGATTTTTTCCGCGCCGGGCCAGAGCAAAAAAGGCCGCGGTGACGGCTCAAACTTTGCGCCTCCGAGACCGGAACATGCCAGGTAACTTTCCAGGATGCCCTTCAGGTCATGGAAAGTGGCCTCGCGTTCGCTGTCGAGCCAGTTCTTAAGACGCCACTTTCCGCTCATCACGATCCCGATCGCGGGCTCCTCATGAGCTTGCTTCGCGCCTTCCGGAATCCGGTAAACGCGGGCCTGCTCATAAAACATGATACGGCCGGCCCCAAAGGATGTGTTTTTCTGGACAACCCCAAGAAGTCCGGGCCAAAGATGCGGGCGCATCCAGCAAAGTTCGCTATTTTGGGGATTGTGAACCTTGA
Source organism: Candidatus Omnitrophota bacterium (assembly GCA_023246995.1). Taxonomy (GTDB): domain Bacteria; phylum Omnitrophota; class Omnitrophia; order Omnitrophales; family Aquincolibacteriaceae; genus JAHFHI01. The sequence continues at coordinate 5,377 of JAHFHI010000070.1, read as the reverse complement.
CGGCATTTCCGAGATCTTTTTCGGGATCCAGCCCCCTTCCCGAAATTAGGCTGAAAGTAACGGCTTCAAAAAAACCCAACCCCGAAAAATAGTTCCGTGTGGCGTCTTCGAGTTTAAGGCGCGCGTCCTCGTTTGGAATCGAGGGGGCGCGGGCCGGAAGCGTTTCGGGAATTTCCTCAAAACCGTAAATTCGAGCCGCTTCCTCGAGCAAATCAACGGGTTCGGTGAGGTCCGCCCTAAAAGAGGGCACTTCCACCTTCCAGGTTTCCGCGCCGTCCTGCTTAGATTCAAGGCCAAGCCGGGTAAAAACCGATGCGATCTGATGCGGTTTGATCTTAACGCCGAGACGTTTTTCGAGTTCACCCGAGGTCAGATGAATCCGGACCGGACGCGCAGGGCTTTGGCCGGCACGTAAAACCGCGCTCGTAAAGCGGGGCTTGAGATATTGCTGGATGAGTGAGACCGCTCTCTCCCGCCCCAGATCAACCCCTTCGGGATCCACCCTGCGCTCAAAACGGTAGGAGGAATCGCTCGATAGCCCGATACGCCGCGAGCTTAAACGCACGCCTCGGGGCAGAAAGAATGCGGATTCCAGAAAAATATTGCGCGTCCTCGCGCTAATCTCCGTTTCACGGCCTCCCATAATGCCGGCCAATGCGACCGCGCGATCGGCATCCGCGATCACCAAATCCGAGGGTTCGAGGATCAGTTCCTTGCCGTCAATCGCGGTCATCTTTTCCCCGGATCGGGCTCGGCGCACGAGGATTTCTTTTCCCCGGAGCAGGTCCGCGTCGAAAGCGTGAAGCGGCTGGCCGGTTTCAAGCAGGACATAGTTGGTAATGTCCACGATCAAACTGACCGGCCGCACGCCGCAGGCCGTCAGGCGATCCCGCATGAAATCAGGCGCCGGCAGAGAAGGGTCAATCCCCTCCATATAAACCCCGGTATAGTAGGGGCAGGCATCCTGATCCTTGAGATGGATTTTCCAGCCGTGCGCCGGAGTTCGACTCGCTTCCGCTTTAGCCGAAGCCCAGGGCACTTTAAGCGCGGTGTTCTCAACCGCCGCAATTTCGCGGGCTACTCCGAGATGCGACAGCCAGTCCGGGCGGTTCGTCGTGATTTCAATTTCAAACACCACGTCTTTACGGTCCGGGGTCGCTTCAACTTTCTTGACTTCCAGCCCGGCAAGGGTCAGACGTTCGGCAATCCGCTCAAGCGGCGGGGCAAGCGCGACAAAATCCTTGAGCCAGTTCGTGCTAATTTTCATTTAGAACTGCTCCAGAAAACGCATGTCGTTTTCATAAAAAAGCCGGATATCCGGAATGCCGTGGCGAAGCATGGCGATGCGCTCGACCCCGAGTCCGAAGGCAAAACCCTGAACGCTTTTGGGGTCATAGCCCACGGCTTTAAAAACATTGGGGTGAACCGCGCCCGCGCCGAGAATTTCAAGCCAGCCCTTCTGGGCCCAGCGGATATCGACTTCGACGCTCGGTTCCGTGAAGGGGAAAAAATGCGGGCGGAAACGGATTTTGGTATCGGCCCCGAAAAGCTCCCTCAAAAAAAGATGCAGAATGCCTTTGAGATCGCTGAAGGTCACGCTTTCATCGACCATCAACCCTTCGATTTGGTGGAACATAAAAGAATGGCTCGCGTCCACGGCATCAGGGCGGTAGACACGGCCGGGCGCAATGATGCGAAGCGGAGGTTTCCGAGCCTGCATCACGCGGATCTGCACCGTGGAAGTCTGGGAGCGGAGAAGCTGGCCGCTTGAAGTGTAAAACGTGTCGAACCCGTCCCGGGAAGGATGATCGAGAGGAATATTCAGGGCCGTAAAATTGTAAAACTCTGTTTCGATTTCCGGACCGTCAACCCGCTCAAACCCCAGGCGTCGGAAGATCCCGGAGATTTCCTGAATCGTCTGGGTGATGGGATGAATCCGGCCCAAGGAAGGCCTGACTCCGGCGAGCGTGGGATCAAACCCGGGGCGCGAAACAGGACGCTCGGTTCCCAGTGAGGATTTTTTTTCTTCAAAAGCCGCTTCGAGTTCCTTTTTAAGCGCGTTGGCGGCGATCCCGAACAGGCGCCGCTCCTCACCCTGAAGGGTCTTTAAATGTTCCATCAGGCCGTTTAGCTTGCTTTTTTTACCGAGATAGGCAATCCGGAAATCTTCCAAGGCGATTGAGGAATCCACCCTTGAAAGAAACTGCCGGGCCTCCCGGGCGAGATCCTCGACCATGGGTTCCATCAGAGATAGGCCTCCCGCTTTACGCCGAGGGACCGATTACTTTTTTGACGCGCCGGAAAGCTCAACCAGACGCTTAAAACCGGCGTCATCGCGAACCGCCATATCGGCCAGGACCTTACGGTCCAGGCTGATGCCGGCTTTTTTGAGTCCGGAAATAAAACGTCCGTAGGTTGCCCCGTGCAGACGGCAGGCGGCATTGATACGGACCGTCCAGAGACGGCGGAACTGGCGTTTGCGCTGCTTGCGGTCGCGGGTGGCGAAAGCCATCGCGCGCATAACGGTTTCTTTGGCGGTACGGTAAAGCTTGCGCCGGCCGCTGAAAAAACCTTTCGCCCGCTTTAAAACCTTCTTGCGGCGTTTCCTGGAAGCGGGATTATTAGTAGCTCGAGGCATAAAAAACTCCTTTGATTAAGGATTAATTCTCGTAAGGAAGCATTTTAAGAATCGCGTGGCGATGGGTCGGATCAATCGCTTTCCACCCGCGCGACTGGCGCTTTTTCTTGGGACTCCGGTCCGTCATCATATGACGGCGCTTGGATTTCGTAAAAAGCACCTTTTTGTTCTTGGTGACACGAAAACGTTTTTTAACGGACTTGTTGGTCTTACGCTTGATTTTCTTGTTCTTGCCCATGGTCGGTTCCTTCCTTCGGACTCGGACCGGCACCCGCCGGTCTAGAGGGTTTTACGGCGTGCTTCTTAAGATCGCTGCGTCCAATAAAATACAAATGAATCGCGTTTCCTTCAAGCCCGTCGTTGCGTTCGACTTCCGCAACTTCGGCGATGTCTTCGGTGAAGCGCTGCACAAGCTTGCGCCCGATGTCCGCGTGGGTAATCTCACGGCCGCGAAAAAAAAGCGTCAGTTTGACGCGATCCCCCCGCTCGATAAATCCCCGGGCATTACGAAGCTTCGTCTGATAGTCGTGGTCATCGATCTTGCAAGTCATCTTGACTTCCTTGACGTGAATGACCTTCTGCTTTTTGCGCGCCTCTTTTTCCTTCTTATTAAGGGCATACAAGTATTTACTCAAGTCCAAGATACGGCAAACCGGCGGTTTTGCAAGCGGTGCCACTTCCACAAGATCCAGGCCGTCCTCCTGGGCTCTACGCAGTCCGTCTTTGGTCGGGACAATTCCGATCTGTTCTCCGTTTGCGGCAATCAATCTGATCTGCGGTACGCGTATCTGCTCGTTGGCCCTTACTTTTTTGGAATCGTACAATGTCGCTCCTTGGTTTATTGTTTATGTCGAATTTCGTCTTTCATGGTTTCAATCACGGTTTCCAGGGCCTGCGGCCCGAGGTCCCTGCCGCCGTGGCGGCGCACCGCGACCTGCCCGGAAGCCATCTCCTTGTCGCCCAGGACAAAGATAAAAGGAAGCTTCTGCAGCTCGGCACTGCGGATTTTATACCCAATCTTCTCGGGTGAAAAGTCTTCTTCCACGCGCAGTCCCTCCGCCCGGAGACGGGCGGCAACGGCAACGCCGTATTCCTTCTGTTTTTCGGAGATCGTGAGCAATCGGACCTGGGCGGGCGCGAGCCAGAGCGGGAAGGCCCCTCCGTAGTGCTCGACCAAAATCCCGTAAAACCGCTCCACCGACCCAAAAACCGCTCGATGCACCATAACAGGACGTTTGAACTGGTTTCCGGAATCGACATACTCAAGGCCGAAACGCTCCGGCATCTGAAAATCAAGCTGAATCGTGCCGCACTGCCACTCCCGCCCGATCGAATCCGTGATCTCAAAATCAATTTTGGGACCGTAGAACGCACCGCCGCCCTCATGGACCTCGTAGGCAATCTTATTGTTCTCGAGAGCCGCCTTGAGCCCTGAAATCGCTTTGTTCCAGACCTCATCACTTCCCATTGAATCCTGGGGTCGGGTTGATAGGCCGATATGGATCTCTTCGAAACCGAAGGTGCGGTAGATACGGAGAATCAGCGCGATACAGCGGGAAATTTCCTGCTCGATCTGATCCTCGGTGCAAAAAATATGGGCATCATCGATGGTAAAGGCATTCACCCGGAAAAGGCCGTGGAGAACGCCCGAACGCTCACGGCGGTGCACAAGACCGAGCTCGGCCAGCCGCAGCGGAAGCTGACGGTAGGAGCGCTGGTCGGTCCTAAAGACCAGCGTGCTTCCCGGGCAGTTCATGGGCTTGACGGCGTAGCTGCCCTCATCCTCGATATGCGAAAAAAACATGTTTTCACGGTAATGGTCATAGTGGCCGCTTTGCTTCCAGAGATCGTCTTTCAGAAGCTGCGGCGTCTTGATCAGCTGATACCCCTCTTTTTCATGCTCCTCCCGCCAGAAACTGACCAGATTTTCATAAACCCGCATGCCTTTCGGATGATAGAAAGGCATTCCGGGGGCTTCCTGATGGAAACTGAAAAGATCGAGCTGCCGCCCGAGCTTACGGTGGTCGCGTTTCTTAGCCTCTTCAAGGCGGTGCAAATGTTCTTCAAGCTCCTTGGCATTGAAAAAAGCCGTGCCGTAAATACGCTGAAGCATTTTGTTTCGCTCGCTTCCGCGCCAGTACGCCCCGGCAATCGAAAGCAGCTTCACGCCGCCCACTTCCCCGGTATGATGAATATGATTGCCGCGGCAAAGATCGGTAAAAGGCCCGTTTTGGACAAGTGTGATTTGCCCTTCCTCAAGGCCCTCTAAAATTTCAAGTTTATAGGGTTCTTTTCGGTTCTCGAAATAATGGCGGGCTTCATCCTTTGAAATCGGCCTTTGGGAGAATTCCTGTTTTTCGGCGATGATCTCTTTCATCCGGGTTTCAAGGCGGGCCAGGTCCTCCTCGGTGAACGGCGCGTCCCGCTCGAAGTCATAATAGAACCCGTCCTTGATGGCCGGGCCGATGGCGAGCTTGGTTCCTGGAAATAAATCGAGCACCGCCTGGGCCAGAATATGCGCGGCCGAATGCCGGAGGCGGAGAAGATCCTCTGGGCTTGTCTTAACCATGCTGGAGGTTTGGATGGACTTTATCACTCTCGGGAGATTGAAAGGGGCCCTTGCGGACCGAAAACGCCCCTGCTTCGCGATTTATCTCCCGGTTTTTTGACCGATCCGGATGAAGATCCAAGATATCTAGGGGTCAGCGAATCAGGCCTTAGACGCAGGCGCATGACTCG
>JAHFHI010000069.1 GCA_023246995.1 Candidatus Omnitrophota bacterium | reverse complement strand
ATTTTAAAGTTGCGGAGCCTTGGCGGAATTGTCAATTTGGAAAAAGCCGGGGCTGTGCGCTCCTGTGTCCGGGTTTTAAAACAAAATCAAATCGTGGGCATGCTTGTGGATCAACATGAAAGGCAAGGCGGTGTTTGGGTGGATTTTTTCGGACGTAAGGCATGCACCACGGGACTACCGGCCGTTTTAAGCTTGCGCCATGATGTTCCTGTCGTGGAAACATTTTTTTATCGCGAAACTGCCAACCGGTTTATTATAAAATTTACGCCGGTTTTTGGTTGCATACGGACCGGCATGGATCAAGAAGAAGACATCCGGGCCAATACCCAGGAATATGTAAGAAGCTTGGAAGATGAAATCCGCAGACGGCCTTCCGAGTGGCTTTGGATGCACCGGCGCTGGCGCGAGATCCCCGAAGGGGGATGAGCAAAGAACTTAAGCCGCGGATTTTGTGGAAAGCTGGTACGCGGTCGGCAGTTTAACGGCTTTGGCCACGCCGAGGCCTTGAAGGATTTGGATCAGCAGATAGGTCGGATCAAATTCCCACCACTTGAGGCCATGCCGGGCAGATTGTTGAAAGGCATGATGATTGTTGTGCCAGCCTTCCCCATAACTTAGAAGCGCCACCCACCATAGATTGGTCGAGCGGTCACCGGTTTTATAAGTCTGATAGCCCCAGGTATGAGCCGCTGAATTCACCAGCCACGTGCAGTGGTAAACCAGGACCATCCGGACAAAGATGCCCCAAACCACATAAGGCCAGCCTCCGAACGCGTAAAAGATTCCGGCCAAGACGGCGGTCCAAAGGATATGGGTTCTATCGATAAAATAATGGACAGGGTCGTTGACTAAATCCGGGGCGATTTTCTGCCAGACATCGGGATCGCTTCCCCGCTTGTCCTCCGTAAGGCACCACTCCATATGAGCCCAGAAAAACCCCTTGAGCGGGGTATGGGGATCGCCTTCCGTGTCCGAATAATTATGATGAAGGCGGTGCTGAACCACCCATTGGATGGGGCCGCCCTGACAGGCCAAAGACCCGATCAAGGAAAGCGCATATTCGACGATTTTCGGGACGCTGAAGCTTCTATGGGTCAGGAGTCTGTGAAACCCTAGCGTGATGCCAACGCCCCCCGTAACCCAATGCATGACAATACATAAGAGAAGGGCCTGCCATGAAAAAGTAAAAAAGGCTGTGAGGGCGGCAAGGTGAGCGCCCCAAATAAACAAAAACTGGGGCCAACAGATTTTTTTTTGAGCGGATTCTTTAGAAACGGGGCTATTCGACATAGAATAATTCACCTAACTCCTTTAAAACAGCGATATTATAATAATTTCAAATATTCTTTAAACTCGGCATGGTAAAGGATTTGGCCTTTAAAATCAAGGTGTAATAATCGAAATTTTTTAATTATTTCTAAAAATATCTCGACATTTAACGCCGGAAGCTTTAATATTCGGTGAACTTTAAATAACCGTTGTCGATAAAGAAACTAGCTTGACAACGGGCTACTCCAAAGTATAATTGCTGTTTAACCCCTTTGAAAGGGGAGGACTGTCTCTTTACTTTCAAGCTTCAGCAATTCAGTTATATTTGCTGGAGTAGCTCAGTTGGTAGAGCACGTCCTTGGTAAGGACGAGGTCACGGGTTCGATCCCCGTCTCCAGCTGGTAGCTCCAGTTGGAACTGGTGATAACTCAATAAAGGCGAGGAGAACTCAATCATGGCGAAGGAAAAATTCGAGCGGACAAAACCCCACGTCAACGTCGGAACCATCGGCCACGTGGACCATGGTAAAACGACCCTGACATGCGCCATTACCAAGGTGCAGGCGGCTCAAGGCAAAGCGCAGATGAAGGAATACGCGGATATCGCCAAAGGCGGTACGGTCCGTGATGATTCCAAGATTGTGACGATTGCGGTTGCGCACGTTGAGTACGAATCCGAAAAGCGTCATTATGCCCATGTGGACTGCCCTGGCCATGCTGACTACATTAAGAACATGATTACCGGCGCCGCTCAAATGGACGGCGCCATCCTCGTGGTTTCCGCTGCTGACGGCCCGATGCCCCAGACCCGTGAACACATCCTTCTTGCCCGTCAGGTGGGTGTTCCTGCCATTGTTGTTTTTCTAAACAAAGTGGATGCTGTCGATGATCCCGAACTTCTTGACCTTGTGGAGCTTGAGGTTCGTGAGCTTCTAAAAAAGTACGATTTTCCCGGGGATACAATTCCGGTGATTCGCGGATCAGGTTTAGCGGCCGCGCAAAATCCGACCGACCCCAAGGCGACGGAACCAATCGCAAAGCTCTTGAAGGCTCTGGATGAGAGTATTCCGGAACCTAAACGTGATATCGATAAACCCTTTCTGATGCCGATCGAAGACGTTTTTTCGATTTCCGGCCGCGGGACGGTGGGAACAGGCCGCGTCGAGCGCGGGCAAATTAAGGTGAGTGCGGAAGTTGAGATTATTGGTCTTCGCGAACAGTCGCTGAAGTCCACAGTGACGGGGATTGAAATGTTCCGGAAGCTTCTTGATGACGCGCGTGCCGGCGATAACGTCGGGCTGCTTTTGCGCGGTGTTGAAAAAGAGCAGCTTGAGCGCGGCATGGTGATTGCCCAGCCCGGATCGGTCACCCCGCATACGAAATTCAAGGCTCAAATTTATATTCTTAGCAAGGAAGAAGGCGGGAGACACACGCCTTTTTTTAATGGCTATCGCCCCCAATTTTATTTCCGCACGACCGACGTGACGGGTATCGTTCAGCTCCCTAAGGGGGTTGAGATGGTGATGCCGGGCGACAATGTGGAAATCGAGGGGGACCTCATTACCCCCGTGGCCATGGAAAAAGAGTTGCGTTTTGCCATTCGTGAAGGCGGCAAAACGGTTGGTGCCGGTGTGGTGAGTGAGATTTTGAAGTAAAGTAACCACTTATCGTATACTGAAAGGCCTGCCTTCCCATGAATCCCCGGGACGGGCAGTCTTCAAAGTCGATCTGGCGAACACATCCAAGACCTGACGGGGCGGTTATCTTCGCCGTAAGAAGCCCTGCAGGTAAAAGATTCGAAACCTTAGAAATTAAGGGAATTTTATTATCTGATGCAGGAAATTATTGCCTTGGCTTGCACGGAGTGTAAGCGCAAAAACTATTCGACGCGAAAGAACAAAAAGAAAAATCCGGATCGTTTGGAGAGAAAAAAGTTTTGTCCTTTCTGCGCTAAGTATGTTGTGCATCGTGAACACAAGTAAGCTTCGGAGGCCTGTAGCTCTAACTGGCTAGAGCGGCGGTCTCCAAAACCGCATGTTGCAGGTTCGAATCCTGCCAGGCCTGAATGAGGCGCGGATTTGGTTTGGGAGTTAGATGATAAAGTCGGTCGGAAATTTTTTTCAGGAAACAAAGCAGGAACTGAACAAGGTCACATGGCCTAGCCGCAGCGAACTTGTACAGGCTACGATTATCGTGATCGTAACCACGTTTTTGATGGCTTTTTTTATCGGTGTTGTGGATTTCTTTTTATCGATCATGATGCGTGTTTTGATAGGGTAGATAATGTCGGCGCCAAAATGGTATGTCTTGCACACACAAACGGGGGCGGAAGCTAAGGTGAGGGTCGGCTTGGAAACCCGCGCTGAAAATGCGGGGATGAAACACTTGATCCACCAGATCTTGATTCCCACGGAAAAGGTCAGTGAAGTCAAGGAAGGCAAAAAAAGGATCATGGAGCGGAAGTTTTTTCCCGGCTATGTTCTGGTCCAAATGGAGCTCACCGACGACAGTTGGTATCTCGTGCGTAACACCCCGGGGATATCGGGGTTTGTGGGATCCGGGAAAACGCCTCTGGCGCTTCCCGAGCAGGAAGTCGATCAGATTTTGCGTCAGCAGGAAGACAAGACTTCGAAACCCAAGCCCAAGGTGGAGTTTTCCACGGGCGAAAGCGTTAGGGTCAAGGAAGGTGCCTTCGCGAATTTTAACGGGACGATCGAAGAGATCAATCCCAATCGCGGCAAATTGAGGGTTATGGTGACGATTTTTGGGCGCCAAACCCCCGTAGAACTTGAATACTGGCAAGTCGAGAAAATCTAAGGGGTTATAAAGTGGCCGGGAAAGAACTCGTAACAAAAATTAAATTGCAGGTTCCGGGAGGGCAGGCGAATCCTGCTCCGCCGATCGGCCCGGCTTTGGGGCAGCACGGCCTGAACATCATGGAATTCTGCAAACAGTTTAACGAGCGAACCAAAGATCGCCCCGGGGTTCCTCTTCCAGCCGTTATTTCGGTTTTCAAAGACAAGTCGTTCACCTTTATTTTGAAGTCTCCTCCGGTGGCAAGTGTTCTTAAAAAGGCCGCCGGATTGGCAAAGGCATCCCCGGAACCCGGCCGGAACATCATCGGCAAGGTCACCCGCGAGGAAGTCTTGGAAATCGCCCGCCAAAAGATGCCGGATTTCAACACCACCAAAATCGAAAGCGCCATAAGGCTTGTCGAAGGCACGGCTCGCAGTATGGGTATCGAAATTGTGGAGAAGAAATAGCCATGATGATCGCAGTGAAGCGCAGCAAGCGGTACCGGGAGCGAGCGAAACTTGTCGATCGCCAAAAGCGTTATACCTTGCCCGAGGCCATCAAGTCTCTCAAGAAGGTTCAAAACGCAAAGTACGACGAAACCATGACCCTCAATTTCCAGTTGGGCATCCGGGCCGATAGCGGTAGTGAAACCGTGCGCGGCACCGTAAGCCTTCCGCATGGCAGCGGCAAAAGTGTGCGGGTGATTTGTTTTTGTAAGGGGGAAGGCGCGCGCGAGGCGAAGGATGCGGGCGCGGACGTTGTGGGGGCCGAAGACTTGGTGCAGAAAATACAAGAAGGTTGGTTTGAGTTTGACGCGGTCGTGGCGCATCCGGATATGATGCGGGAAGTAAGTAAGCTTGGGCGCGTGCTCGGACCCAAGGGGCTTATGCCGACGCCGAAGACGGGCACCGTGACCCCGAATGTTGCCAAAGCCGTTAAAGAACTCAAGGCCGGGCGTATTGAGTTTAAAAGCGATAAGACCGGAGGGCTTCATGCGGTTTGCGGGAAGCTCTCGTTCTCGGAAGAGGCTCTTTTAGAAAATGCCCGCAGCGTGATTCGTGCGGTTCAGGATTCAAAGCCCCAGACGAGCAAAGGGGACTATTTAAAGAACGTTGCCATTGCCTTGACCAACGGTCCCGGTTTTGGACTTACGATTAGTAATTTATTCGATTAAGGATCTTCATTTATGCCGAGTCATGTCAAAGAATTGCTGATGCGTGAAATCGAAAAGGAGTTTGAGAATAACCCCTACGTCTTTCTCTCAAGTTTTGAAGGGTTGAGCGTGGCGGACTTCCACGATTTCAGGAAAGCTCTCGAAAGAGTTTCCAAGCGTTCGCTTGTCATCAAGCATTCGATGGTTAAAAAAGTTTTCGCGCAGCGCAAAGTCACGCAAGCCGAGAAGCTTTTGGGCGGCCAGCTTTTGGTGACCTTCGGAGTCGCCGAGCCGCAGGCAATTTCTAAAGCCATCATGGATTATGCCAAGGCGCATGATAAAAAGTTTGTTCCGAGCGGGGTTATTTTGGAAAACCAGGTTTTTGAGAAAGAATTTCTCAAACAACTGGCCAGCCTCCCTTCGCGAAAAGAGCTTTTGACGCAAGTGGCCGTGCGCGTCAAATCCCCGATTTCGGGGTTGGTCTTAACCCTGAGCCAGCTTGTCCGGGGTTTGGTGGTGGCGATTAGCGAGATCAAGAAACAGAAGGAATTGCAACCGGCATAAAAACCGTGGCTTTGGGCGCAAGCCTTTAAGCAAAAAAACACGGAATTTCATTTAGGAGAACGAATCATGTCAAGCGAAGCGCAAGTGATTGAAAAAGCAGAAGAAGCTAAGGAAACTAAGAAAGAGGGTAAGAACGTGTCCGAAAAACTTCAAACCATACTGAAAACGATCGAGCAGCTTACGGTTCTAGAGCTTGCCGATCTTGTGAAGGCCCTTGAAGAGAAGTTCGGCGTTAGCGCGGCCTCGGTGGCGGTGGCGGCTCCGATGGGCGGTGGCGCGGCCGGTGGTGCTGCGGCAGCTCCCGCCGAAGAGAAGACCAGTTTTACCGTGGTTCTTGCCAGCGCGGGGGACAAAAAGATTCAGGTCATTAAAGAAATCCGCGCCCTGACGAACCTCGGGCTGAAGGAAGCTAAGGACCTTGTCGAAGGCGCCCCGAAAGTTGTCAAAGAAGGGGTCAATAAGGAAGAAGCGGATAAAATGAAGAAGATTCTTGAAGAGCAGGGAGCGAAGGTCGAAATTAAATAGTTTTTCTCGAAATCGCGAGATCGCAACGCTTAATCCTTTGCCCGGGGAGGCAGCCTAATTATGACAGCAGAACGTGAAAGAAAAAATTTCACCAAAATCCATGACACCATGGATCTTCCGAATCTTGTTGAGATTCAGGTGAAATCGTATATGGACTTTCTGCAAACCGAAGGCGGAAAGCGGCATCGTAAAACCCAAGGGCTTCAGGCTGCTTTTCATGACGCGTTTCCGATTGAAAGCTTTGACGGGTCCTGCAAGCTCGAATATCTGGGTTATAACCTGGGCAAACCCAAGTACTCGATTCCCGAGTGTCATAAGCGCGGGATGACATACGCGGCACCGCTTAAGGTGAAGC
>JAHFHI010000068.1:5321-6756 GCA_023246995.1 Candidatus Omnitrophota bacterium | reverse complement strand
CAGCAATCGGTCAAGGCCGTTGAGATCGGTCTCGGGGCAAGGCTCGCCGGGCTTCCGGGGTCCAAGTCGCACGATGAAATTTTTTATGATCTAAAAAAGGGTTATTATCACAAGACCAATCGCGCGGGGGGTATCGAAGGCGGGATGTCCAACGGCGCGGACATTGTTCTGCGCATTACCATGAAACCCATTTCCACGCTGGCCCAGCCCCTCGCTTCGGTCAATATGAAAACCAAGGCGCCTGAAAAAGCCGATTTTGAACGTTCCGACGTCTGCGCCGTCCCGGCCGGCAGCGTGATCGGAGAAGCGCTTGCCGCCTATGTCGCGGCCGACGCCTTTCTCGAAAAATTCGGCGGGGATTCCATGGCCGAAATCCGAAGAAATTTCGAGGCCTCCCAGAAGCACGCGAATGCCTAATTGGTACCTGGTCGGCATGATGGGTTCCGGCAAAACCGCGACCGGGCGGCGATTGGCTTTTTTGCTAGGCTGCAGTTTTTTGGATCTTGATCAGCTCATCGAAGAGAAAACCGGGCGGACGGTTGTGGAGATTTTTGCGCGCGAGGGAGAAGCTTTCTTTCGGGATGTAGAAGCCGGGGTTTTGCGTGAAGTTTCGGGGACTGGCCCCCGCGTGATAGCCGCCGGAGGCGGGACGGTTTTGCGGGCTGATAATGTCGCGCGGATGCGCCAGAGCGGAAAAGTCATTTTTCTTGAGGCCGCGCTCGAAACGCTTTGGGAGCGCGTCAAAGACAAAAAGGACAGGCCTCTTCTGAAAGGGGCTGATCCGAAGAAAGCTCTCGAAGAGATTTTTCTCGCCCGGAAAAATTTCTATGAGAGCGCAAGCGACCTCAAAGTCCAAACCGACGGCCAGAGTCCCGAAGAAGTGGCGAAAAAAATTTTTGAATTGTTAAAAACCACATGACAACCATTCCGGTCAGAAGCCTCAAAGGCCCGTATAAGATTCTCGTGGGCCGGGGCTTGCTCGAAAAATCCGGCAAGCTCCTTCGCCGGACCGGGCTTCGCGGAAAAGTTTTGATCGTAACCCAGGAAAGGGTGGCGCGGCTTCACTTAAAGACGTTGGAAGGCGCGCTTCGCAAAGCCGGACTTAAAGCGTGCCGGCATTTCCTTCCTGAGGGGGAGGTGGCGAAATCCGAAAAGGAACTTTTCGGCCTTTTAAAAACGCTGCTGGCTAATGATTTTGAACGCCGGGATGCGGTGGTGGCCCTTGGCGGAGGGATTGTCGGAGATGCCGCCGGTTTTGCGGCGTCGGTTTATTTGAGGGGGATTGCTTTTGTAAATGTAGGGACCACGCTTCTGGCTCAAGTGGACAGTTCGATCGGCGGCAAGACGGCCATCAATCTGCCGGAAGGGAAGAACCTGGTCGGAAGTTTTTATCCCCCCAAGCTTGTGGTTTCCGATATCCGGGTTCTTGGGACAC
>JAHFHI010000068.1:0-5311 GCA_023246995.1 Candidatus Omnitrophota bacterium | reverse complement strand
GAAGTGGTCAAATACGGCGTGATTTGCGATCCGGGCCTCTTCCGGTTTCTTGAAAAAAACGCGGCGGCGATTCTTGATAAGGATCCGGCGGCTCTCGAGAGGATCGTTACGGCTTCAGCCCGGATTAAGGCCGGGGTGGTGGGCCGCGACGAATTCGAGACCCGGGGTGAGCGCATGATTCTGAATTTTGGCCACACCTTCGGCCACGGATTCGAACAGGCGCTCGGCTACCGCAAGCTCATGCACGGCGAAGCGGTTTCGATCGGGATGGCGTGCGCCGCCGGGCTGGCCGTGAGCCTCGGAATTTTTCCCAAGTCCGAGGCCGTCAGGGTCGAGCGGCTGCTTAAGAGACTGAATCTCCCGGTTTCTTTGAGCGGGTTTGACGTGCGGACCCTGGAAGTCCTCGAGGGCATGGGCCGGGACAAGAAGAAAAAGGCGGGACGCCTGCGCTTTGTCCTGCCTCTGGCGATCGGCCGGGTTGAGGTGCGTGAGGACGTCGCACCGGCCCGGGTCAGAAAAATCATTGATTCTTTCGGAGGAAAATCATGAAAAAGGATGTGTTGGTTCTTGGGCTCGGCATTGTGATCGGCTTTCTCTTGGTCCGGGGATTTGTTTTTGTGCAGCAGAATTATCTCTGGGCAGTTTTTTATCATTAATCATTTATCGGGGGATTCCGGAAAAATGGAAACCATGCGCGAGGAGGCAGCTATTTCTTTTGAGGAACTTAAGGCCTGGCTTGTATTGAACAGGCTCGGAGCCGGAGGTTTGATCCTTGAGGCGCTCCGGTCCGGAACGAAAGCCGTGCAGGTGCTCGATCGGATCCTTTCCGAAAACTGGTGCCGGAAGGAAGACCGGCTTGCCAAGCTTCTGGCGGATTTTGATCCCCAACGGGAAATCGAGGCTTGCGATGAAAAAGGGATCCGGTGCCTGCCCCTTTTCGATCCCGGATACCCGGCACTGCTGAAAGAAATTCAAAACCCCCCGCTTGTCCTCTATGCGGCCGGGCGGATAGAAGACTCTGACCAGGCCGCTCTTGCCGTGGTCGGGTCCAGACACCCCAGTTTTTACGGGCAGAGTCAGGCCCGTCGCTTTGCCTCCGAGCTGGCGGCCGCAGGGCTCACGCTTATTTCCGGTTTTGCCCAAGGCGTTGACCGGGCTGCTCATGAGGCCGCGCTCCAGGTTTCGTGGGGCCGGACGATTGCGGTTTTAGGCTGCGGCCTAGATGTGGATTATCCCAAAGGAAGCCGGAAACTTTTTGACCAGATCGTCGAAAAGGGGGCGGTCTTAAGCGAGTATGCGCTCGGGACGCCGCCCCTGGCCGAAAACTTTCCGCGCAGAAATAGGATTATTTCCGGGCTCGCATGGGGAGTGCTTGTGGTTGAGGCCCGCTCGCGAAGCGGTTCGTTGATCACGGCCCGCGAAGCGGCCGAGCAAGGCCGCGAAGTTTTCGCGATCCCGGGCCCCGTAGATCAGCCCACCTCCCAGGGGGCCAACCGCCTTATTAAGGAAGGGGCGTTTCTGGTGGAACACCCCATGGAAATTTTGGAAGTCCTGGAGCCTCGGTTATGGCCTTATGCCGTTTGCCGGAGTCACCTCCCCGAAGGAGGGGAAGCCCCTCGTGCTACCGGGTCGTCGCCAAAGCCTTCAGTAGAGGCCTCTTTTGAAGAGGATTCAGAGGAGAAACGGGTTGCCGGTCTTTTGGCGCAGTATGCCTCTTTAAGCTGCGAGGAAATCCTTGCCGGGTCGCCGGAATCTTCCCCAGCCGGCATTTTAAGCACACTCACCCGGCTTGAACTTTCGGGCAGAGTCCGGAAGGACTCCAAAGGCCGTTTTGTTTCCTCCGCGGCCCCCGTGAATTAAACTAAAATAAAGCCAGTTGAAGGTTGAAAATCCTGATGTCTTCGGAGCTTAAGCGCTTCTTCGGCGCCGGGATAATCGGGGGCTATTTTTTTACTGAAAGATCAGTCCTTAGGAGACCAATTCGTCATTGCGATAATTTTCGACGGCTGCGATTTTATTTGGAACCCCGGAGTAGATGTCATAAACAATGCCTTTTCCTTCTTTTTTGTCATTGACGTAGTGGTATTGATAATTCAGTAATCCGTTTGGGGCATACATGCGGTAAATGCCGTTCCGTTTACCTTCTTTGTATTGGGATTCCATCCACGGCAAGCCGCTCTTCTGATAAAAAATCTCCCAACCCTCTCTAAGTCCATGGGCATAGGTTGTTTTGACAAGGATGCGGCCTGTGCCGGGATCGATCAGTAGGGAGTCTCCTTCGCGCTTGTCTTTGTCAAAGCGTTCTTCGGAAACAATGTTGCCGCTCGCTTCCGCATATTCCTTTTTAATACCCTGCCGCAGACCTTTATCGTAGGTGATTTCAAGTTTCACTTTCCCGTTGGGGAAAAAACTTTTTGCCATGTCATGGAGAACGCCGTTTTGATAGAAGGCCGCCTGCTTGACGCCGCCCGTCTCATAGTAGGATCGATACCCGCCGTGAAGTTTGCCGTTACGGTAATTCTTCTCTTCTTTCGGCATTCCGTTTTCATAAAAGGTTTTCACCAAGCCATCGGGGGCGCTTTCAGCTAAAGCCGCGGGAAGGGCGGAAGCCATGGACAAGGCAATCATGACGCTTAGGATGATATTTTTTTTCATCTTTTTAAGGATTGCCGGAAGCGGCAGTATTTAGTAGCATGATTCTATCAATATGGGGCAAACCATGACAACCTTAAAGAAATCCTTTTCTTTCCTTGTTTTTACCGTTTTTCTAGGGGGCTTGTCAGGGATGATTTCTTTAGGGGATCTTTGGGCCTTCGGAGGTCTCTCCGGCGCCTTGGATGACATCTCAAATCAGATCGGCGGTGATACTTCTTCCGGCAGCACCTCGAATGCTGACAGTTCAACCTCTCCGGCTCCGGCGCCTATTCAAACAACGCCGGTAGATTATCCGCCCGAAAACTTTTCTGGCGAGCCCATGCCCCCGGACGGATCTGTCAAAAAAGACGAGGGCATCACGACCGTGGATCCGACGACGGGTATTTCCACGAACGTCAAAACACATCCCGACGGTTCGCGTACGGTGACTAAAAAAGACAAAGACGGCAACTTTATCTCCGAGGAAATTTTTGAGCCCCACTCCGACAAACTTCAGGCGATAAAGACCCTAGACCCATTGACCGGCAATACCATTACAAAAGTTTTCAACAAAGACGGCACGACGAGCACCCTTGAAACCAATCAAGAAGGTTTCCTCGTTTCCGAACATTACACAGAACCCGAGCGTCCTTCGGCCAGCCTTTTTGATCCCGAATCGGGCGTGACGACCGAATCGGTTAAAAATGCCGACGGTTCCCGAACGATCACCAAGAAAGACAAAGATGGCCAGGTGATTTCCACCGAAAATGTGCCGCCTCCGGGCAGCGGCCAGGGCTCGGCGACAATCTATGATCCTAAAACCGGGGGGACCACCGAATCCAGACGCAATGCCGACGGCTCCCGCACGATCACGAAAAAAGATAAAAATGGATCGGTGGTTTCCCAAGAGACCACACCTCCTCCGGGTAAAGACGAGACCTATGCCAGCGCTTATGACCCGGAGACGGGGCTTACCACAAGCTCCCGGCGCGGTTCCGACGGGACGCATACGATTTCCGAATCCAGAAGCTGGAAGGATGATCGCGGGGACGAACACACGCTCTCGACCGATAACCGCGGCAATCAGACAGAAGTTGTCCGAAACAAAGACGGCTCGACAGTGACCACGGAATGGGACAGCCACGATCGCAAGACAGAGACTACGAGGCTTAACGATGGATCAGAAAAAGTGGTTTCCCAAACTCGCGACGGCGACATCGAAGAATCCACCAGGCGGCCTGACGGGACAAGCCAAGTGGTCAAGAAAGATCACTCCGGCAATGTACTGAACACGACGGAAAATTTCAAAGACGGCAAAAGCGTTAGTACGGATGAGTTTGGCACGAAAACCGAGAGGATTCCCGGCCGGGATGGGCGCGTATCGATGGTTCAGACCGACAAAGACGGCAATCAGACACGCACACGCCTAGACGCCGAAGGCCATGTTGTCGAACAGCGGGAGAAACTCGTTCGACCCAAAGAGTCCGGAGAGCGCTATTTTGAAAATGAACTCGGCGGCCGGCCGGGTGAGTGGGACACACTTCCCCAATCGGTGAAGAACCAGTACGCAAACTCTGAAAGTCAGATCAAAGAAAACGCGGAGATGGAACTTTTGAGACGGAGCCAAGCGGAGGAGAAAGAGCGCACCGAGGAGGAGATAAAGCTTCAAAACGAGGAGCTTCAGCGTGAAACCGACGCTAAGCTTGCCGTGATTGAGAAAGAATACGAAGAAGGTAAAGCGAAAAGAGCGGAACTCGCCAAAAAGCGGGAGATGTATGACAAACGCCGTGAAGTGGATGAGAAGATGCGCGATTACGATCGCAGAATTTATGAGGCTCAAGCGCGCGGAGATACCCGCGAGGCCAACCGCCTGGCCCGCGAAGCCGACCAACTGCACGACAGCAGCCTTGATTTATTCGAGATGACTCCGGAAGAGATGGCTCAAGCCGAGCATAAGCAGGAAGTGCGCGACCGCGTCACGTCCAAAGTGACAAACATGGCGCGCAATATTGCCGAGTCCGAGCTTTTGGTGACCCAGGAAGCGCAGGATCTCAAAGAAAGCGTGACCGGCAAAGCGAGGTATCTTTCGATCGGTGCCGAGATGCAGGAACAGACGAAAGCGACCACCCGCGCGGCGGACAGGGAGCTGGCCTACGCCAGCGCCAAACAGGCGGAGATTTTCCGGCTTCTGAACGATCCCAAAACCACGGCCGAAGAAAAAGAAATACTTTATGACATGCTCAACATGGCGGATCTTCAGGCGGAGGGTGCCAGTCGTATGTTATCCGACAATGCGATGATCACCGCGGCTGGATATGGCATCGATGTCGCAATGACGGTAACAGGTTCTAAGCTCGCGGGCGTTGCGGCGAGAGGGGTGGAGATGACGGCCGGAAAGTTTTTGGCCAAAGAAACAGCGGCGAGGGTCGTGACGGCCGCCACAGAAACCGGTGTCGTGAAGCTCGCCGGACAAGGGGCTACCAAGGTCGCTGCCGGCGTCACAAGCAGAGTTGCCGGCGACGCCGCCGCGCAAACGCTGGAGAGAGCTCTCACGGCGGACGTGGGCGCCGCGGCCGGGTCAAAAATCTCCGAGACGGCGACGCGCGTCATGGGTGAACGAGGCGTGGAGGTTGTCACAAACGTTGCCGCGAAAGTGGGAGAGGTTGCCTCCTTGGAC
>JAHFHI010000067.1 GCA_023246995.1 Candidatus Omnitrophota bacterium | reverse complement strand
TCCAGATGCGGAGGGCGGCCGAGCGGCCGATGCCGGGAAGCCCAGCAAGCTGCTCCACTCCCGCGCGATTCAACTCTTCGATAGAATCAAACTGCTCGAGAAGGATGCGTTTTCGAACCGGGCCAATCCCGGGGATTTTGTCCAACTCCGAACGGGAAAGGCTTTTTTCCTTAAGAAGCCGATGGTAACGAATCGCGAAGCGGTGCGCTTCATCGCGCACTTTCTGGAGAAGGTAGAGGGCCGGTGAATCCTTCGGGAGCGGAATTTCTTTGCCGGTCCTTGCCCAGTAAACGGTTTCAAAGCGCTTAGCAATCGAAATAAGCTCGGTCGATTGAAAACCTTCTTTTTCCAGGATTTCACGGGCGGCATTCAGGTGGCCCTTACCGCCGTCGATCATGATGACATCCGGGATAAATGTCTCCCGGCCTTCCCGAATGCCCGCCAGCATCCGCCCCAAGGCTTCCTGAATCATGGCGTAATCGTTGATCCCCTCGACGGAACGGATTTTATAGCGGCGGTAGTGCATCTTGTCGGCAAGCTCCCGGTAAAAACTCACCTTGGAAGCCACGGCCTCATCGCCCTGAATATTGGAAACGTCAAAGCAGATAATTTTTTCGGGGACCTTTTCCATTTCAAGCGCGCGTTTGAGCTCAAGCGTGGCCGAAAGCGCCACCCCGGCTTCGGGCTTCCGCAAAGAAAACCTCTTTTTCTTAAGCCGGCTCAACGCCTCGATCTGATCTTTAAAAAACTGCGCGTCCTCAAAACGCAGCTCCCCGGCCGCCTCGTGCATCCGATCGGTCAGGTATTCCATAAAACTTCTTTTGCCTCCGCCGAGAAATCCTCTCACCTCTTCGACCAGCTTCTCATACTCGGGCTCCACCTCGGGCTTGATGCAGGGCGCGAGACACTGACCGATGTGATAATAAAGACACGCGGCTTTGGGAAGCCTGCGGCATTTACGCAAAGGGAAAAGGGTCTGGATCAGCGCCACGGCCTCCCTTAAAAGCCCCGCATCCGTGTAAGGCCCGTAGTAAATGGCCTTTTTGTCGGTCTTGTTGCGCGTGAGATGAATTCTCGGAAAACGCTCTGCCGTAATTTTAATAAGCGGAAAACTCTTGTCGTCCTTGAGCTCTTTATTGTAATGCGGCTGAAACTTGCGGATCATCTGCGCTTCAAGAAGCAAGGCGTCCACTTCGGTCGGGGTCTCGATATGGTCCACCTGCCGGACCTTGCCCATGAGAATCGTGATCTTCGGAAGCTCGGCACGGTTCACCAGATACGAGCTCGCGCGCTTGCGAAGCGACCTGGCCTTGCCGATATAGAGAATCCGGCCCTCCCCGTCTTTCATGATATAAATGCCCGGCTCAAGCGGCAGCCGCTTGATTTGTTCGCGCACGGCGGGGAAAACCATCTCTAAGAAGCCTTTCGCAGCCTGGGCGACGAGATCTTCCGCCAAAGCTCCCGGGCTTCCGGAACCCGAAGCAGAAAACAAAGGAAGAAATAAAATACGCCCGCAAGACTGACCGCGCCGAGAAGGGGAAGAAAACCGGTTCCCGGATAGCCCGGAGAAAACAAAACCTGAAATCTGCCGAAGAAAATTCTCGCCGCCGCGCCCATGATCAAGGCCGCCGCCAGCATCCGCCCCAGGCCCCGGCCGAGGCTGCGCAGTGAAAGTTTGAAAACCTTGCGGCGGATGAAAATCAAAAGAAGCCCGAGATGCAGAAACCCGGCAAGCGACGTGGCGGCCGCGAGCCCGGACTCTTGAAAGCCTCCCACCAAAACTAGGCTCATGACGACTTTGGCGATAACGGCTGCGGCGGCCAGCCTTGTCGGAGTGCTGTGGTCCCCTGCGGCGTAAAATAAATTGGCGGTGATCCGCTGCGCTCCGAAAGCCGCCAAGCCGAAGCCGTAGGCGGCCAAAACCGAGGCCGTGCGCCCGGTCGCAAACGTATCAAAAGCTCCGCGCTCGAAAAGCAGGCTCACGATCGGAATTCCGAGGCTTGCCAGACCCATGCCGGCCGGAATAAGAAAGAAAAATAAATGCCTCAAAAACGAGCCCAGAGTGGCTTCGGCCCGGGTGAAATCCCCGGCGCTCACTTCCGAGGAAAGAATCGGCAGCGAGACTGTAGCAAGGGAGCCTGCAACAATGCCGAGCGGAAAATAAAGAAGCTGGCTCGCGTACCACAAGCTTGAATTGGCTCCGGAAGGGCAAAAAAGGGCGAAAGTTCCATCGATCAATAAATTGATCTGCAAGACGCCGAGCCCAAGCATCACCCCCGGGAACGACCAGATTATTTTAGCAAGGGGCGCTGTCCATTCAAGGCGCCACCGGAAACGAAATCCGAGACGCCGAAGGGCCGCCATGTTAAGCGCGGCCTGCACCGCCCCTGCCGCCAGAAGAGCCGCGGCAAGAAGCTTGAGCTCGCTTTCGACCGTCAGGCTTCCGCGCCTGAAAGAAATCCAGGCAAGGCCCGCGATCCAGCCAAGATCCAGGATTGCCGGCCCCAGGGACGGCAGAGAAAAATGCCGGTGGGCATTCAGGATGGCCGAGCTCAAAGAAAAAAGGACGAAAAAGAAAAGATAGGGCGAGAGTAGACGCAGTGACTCGAGGATCAAAGAGGCCTTTGCGCCCGCGATGCCGGAAGCGATTCCGCCGCTCAAAAAGATCTCCGCAAGTAAGAGCGCGAGGCCGCAGGCCGTCAGCGTGACGCCAAAAAGAGCCTTCGCAAAAGCCCAGGCCTGCTCTTGCCCTCTTTTTTCGAGAATTTCGACATAGGGAGGAATGATCGCGCTTGAAATCACTCCGTCCGCGGCAAGACGGCGAAAAAAGTTGGGAATCATGAAGGCGTAACTAAAGGCGTCCCACTGCCATGCCGCTCCGAACCTTTGCGCGCTCCAGATATCGCGGATCATGCCAAGGATGCGGCTTGTAAGCGTCATCAGTCCCAGAAATGCGGCCGCCTTTTTGACATGGCCCCGGCCTGAAGAGGGCGTCGGGCCGGGTAAAAACGGTTCCCCGGTGTCGGAATCAGGACAAACGGCGCGGGCATCAAGTCGATTGACAGCCCCCGGGGCCTGTGCTAAATTGTCCGAACATTTTTGAAACCAAAAGGATTTTTTCATGCCTAATATCAAATCTGCAATGAAGCGCCTACGGAGTGACGCCAAGAAAAGAGCCAACAACCAGGCTGCTATCTCGGAACTTAAGTCTCTGTCCAAGAAAATGCGTTCTCTTGCGTCTGAACCGGCCAAGGCCGAGGAACTCGCAAAGCAGCTTGTCTCCCGCTTTGACAAGGCTGTTTCTCGCGGCATTGTCCCGAAGGGACGGGCGAGCCGCAATAAGTCGCGTATCGCTCTCTTTTTGGCCGGACTTAAGAAAAAATAATACCTAAAAAAATCGGGTCTTTCTGCGAATCCTGTTTTTTTAGGATTCTTTTTTACTCGTCTTTGCCTGCCCAAAATTCTTATTTGAAGACTACGGTATCCGCTCCGGTGAGCGATACCACCCAACTCTCAAGCGCCGCTTCCCCTTCCGCCTGACCTGTCTTTAGATTCCAATCCAAACGGAAAAGGCCTTCCAGGGCCTGCGCAAGTTTCGCATTCGGAATCATGCGAAGCTGACGCAGAAAATAGGGCGCCTGGCGGGGGGAAACCTTGCATTTTTTCATCACTAAACTCTCCGGCTCCCCTTTTTCCAGAAGCATTCCGGCCTGCCAGAACCGGCGGATCTGCCAGTGAAGAAGCCCTACAAGCGAAAAATAGTCTCCCGCGTTTTGATCCAGAAGCTCGCGCAAAAGCACAAGCGCTCGCGCGGTCTTGCGGCTTGCGATAGCCCCGATCAGCGCAAAACCGTCGACTTCGGAAAACTTCTCTTCAAAGGCCTGCACCATTTCGTCGGTAATCTGCCTTGCATTCCCGGAAACGAGAATCAGCTGATCCAGGATCGTATCCACGGCTGATGGGGCGATCTGGGCTTGCTCTTCAAGGCGCCGGAGCGCGGCCGGGTCCACGCTTTTTCCGGCCGCGGTAAATTTTAAATTCACAAAGGACTTCCCTTGCCGAGGAGCGTGGGTGTCCTCGTCAAAGAACCGGACTTCCCCATGGGCCTGGACTAATTCCACAAGAGGGTGCTTACGTTCCAAACCCGAAGCCGCCTCAAAAATAAGCGCCGTCAAAGGCGACGGGGCGCTTAGGTAGCGCTCCAGATTTTCAAAATTTTTGGCTTTAAGGCACTGCGCCTCTTTTAAACGCAGAATCTGAAAAGACATAAGGAAAGGGAGCGTCCTGGCCTGGGCCAAGGCGGGGTCAAGGGAATTTTCAGTCAGGTAAAAGGTTTGGGTATGAATTTCCCCGGGGGTTTTAGCGCGAATGCGGCGCCCCAACTCCTCGAGACTTTCTTCACACCACCGGGGATCGCCGGCCCAAAGATAAACCGGCCGGAGGACGCTTGGGATCACCAATCCTCGACGATTCGGTCGACAATGTTGCGGGCCAGGCGCGTGACGACTCTCTGGGCGGCTTCTTCCCGGCCGATGGAGCGGATCTTGCTCACAAAATATTCCGCGTCGCCCGAAAAATTGGGCTCTTCCCAGATAAGCTCGCCGGTTTTGGTATTGCGAAGGCGCATCTGAAGCACGAGATAAAGCCGGAATTCCTCCACAGTCTCCAGGCTCGTGAAACGCAGCCCTTCCTGTTCAAAACCGATCATCTCGGCCTCGAGCACAGCATCGGCCTCTTCGCGTTTAACAACTTTCAGGTTTCCGTCCCGGTGAAGGCGCCGAATCACAGCCTGGGTAATCATCATCTCAAGGCCTGGGTGATAGGCATACACCTGATCAATGGGAATTTTATTTTTCACGGTCTCGACATAAATCGTCTTGATGCCCTGCGGAAGGGTGGCCTGGCGCGTATAGCCGCAGCCGGGAAGAAAAATAGTTAGAAGAATAAAAAACGACGGAAAAATCCCAAACCGCTTCACGACCGCGGGCTTCCGGGTAAGGCGAGGTCGCCATCCATATTAAACCGTCTGCCCTCTTGGGTTAGAAAATCCTTGCGGGATTCAAGCTGTGAAAGCCGGTCTTCGATCCTTTCGCGCTCCGTCAGGAGGTCCTGGGATAAAACCTTGGAGCCGGTCTTTTTGATTTGGTGATCGATCTCAAGAATCCGCTTCTCGAGAATAGAAAACTCTTCGTCCTCGAGCTGGCTCTCCTCTTCGATCAAGTCGGTTAAATTCTCCTCGATTTCCTTAAGCTCCTTGGCCAATTTCTCTTCCTTTTCTCTCTTTTTCTCACTCTTGGTTACCTCGGCTTTAACGGCTTCGCCCTTCTGGGCGTCAATCGCCGCAATCGCGATCTCTTTCTCCCGCAAATAAATATCGCGCTGGATCTCGAGCTTTTCATTAAGCCCCTCGATTTCATTTTTCAGGGCTTCCGGATCCGATGCCTCCGGATTCAAAACGGTTTCTTGAGACTCTGAAACCGCGGCTTGTTCTTTCGGAAGCTCCCGCGGAATTTTCTTCTCCAGCCGGCGCAGATCCTTTTTAAAGGCCTCGAGTTTGACCGTCTCTTCATTCAACCGTGTGACTAAAAGATCCTGCCGATTTTTGCCCGGCAAAAGCTTTCTGGCATTTTGAATGGCTTCGCCCACAAACTGATAGGGCACATCGATTAAAACCGGACGGAATTTATACCCGCCGGCCAGAGAGGCCTGCGCCTTTAAAATTTCGAGTTTCTTTTGAAGCTGCACAATCTCGCGGCTGCGGCTTTCGATCAGCAGACTCTCGAGCTCAATCCCCTCCCGGAGGCTTTTCATCGCGGCATAATCCGGGGCGTCAGGCAGCTTTTCGGCTTTCCGGGTCAGCTCGACCTCGCGGTTGGGCAGGCCGAAGATAAAGGCCTTCCAGAACCTTGCCGTGCCCCGCGCGGGTGCGCTTAGAATCCGGCCGCTCTTGGCCAGGGAGTTCTCCCGGGCATCTTTATTGTCCAAAAGTCGGCTTAAGTCTTCGACGTATTCTTTCTTGCGTTCGTGGCGGTCCTGAATTTCCTCATAGCCCTTACGGATTTTTTTCTCAAGCGTCTTGATGGACTTGCGCAGTTCCAAGGGATCGGCCTGCTGATCCCGCGAGAGCGCGGCAAGCAGCCTCTTTTGCTCCTGAAGGGCGATCTCGGCGCTGAAGGCATCCGAGAGAACTTGCACGACACCCTGTTCGGCGGCGATTTTCTCTTTAAGGTGCATGCGGTGCTCTAAAAGGGCCTGCGGGTCCGAAGACAAAGCCTCGGCGTCCGGCCCGAAGGGATTTAAAATATCGACGGATTTATGAATGGATTTGACGAAAGATCCGGGGAGCGCGCTCCAGGAAGTCTTGCCGTAATGCCGCCGATAAATCTTATCTTTCGCATCGATCTCGGCTTGAAGTCTTTCGATTTCGGCCCGGGTTGCCAGAAGCTTGTCGTATTGCTCCTTATTTTCCGCTTCGAGCGCCTTGAACCATGCGTCGCTCGCGCCGCCCAGGGGAATACCCCCGTGGGCTTTTAAAAGTTCGGCGACCTCCCCATGCTGCTTATAGAGGAGTTCTTTTTCCTCAAGAAGTGATTTCTTTTTCTCGGAAAGTTTATAGAATTTCTTTGCTTCAATCTGGCGAACTTTCTCAAGCGGGCCCGGGCCTTCTCCGAGGAGCGGGAGGAAATCAAGATTCCAGCGGTCTTTTTCCTGAACCCCGAGTTCTTCGCGCCATCCCTGAATCTGCCGCCGCTCGCCTTCAAGGGTCTCTTGTTCGCTCTCAAGCGAGGCCTGCCACCTGTCAATGGCTTTCTTAAAAT
>JAHFHI010000066.1 GCA_023246995.1 Candidatus Omnitrophota bacterium | reverse complement strand
GAACTCTACAAGCAGGTTTTGCAGGGGTTTATCAACCGGATCGAACGGGAATACAACAAGCGCAAAAACGAGGAAGAGGAAACAGACCCGAACGGCATCCTCGAGAACACCCGGCTCATTTTAAAACAGATGTTTGAAAGTGCTCCGGATTCCATCAAGCAAAGCGAATGGGCGTTTCCCAAATTAAAAGAGGAATACCGCCGTTTGCTGGAGTCCCTGAAAAATTACGACGCGGAGGGGAAAGACGAGCTTGCGCTCAAGCAGGAAATGCAGGCTTTGATCGACGGTTTTCGGAAATTTATCGAGGACCTCGCGCGCGCGGTCGAGCTGGTCATGGAAAAAGCGGCTCTTAATTTAAACGGCGTTATTTTGGGGGGAGAAAAATCTCAAATTCCCACCCAAGAGGTTCTCTTGAGCGACTCATTCCGCGTGAGCGCCTCGGCCACCGTCCAGCCTAAGCGGGCCAATGCGCCCTGGACTGTTTTTTATTATATTTCAAGCGCCGATTCCGGAGATGTCAAACTTCTCGGCAAGGTGAGCCTTAGCGCGGGCCAGTTTCCGGGAGGCGGCGAGGGGCTTTATGTGATGGATGAAACCGCGCGGCCCGCGCAGTTTCTGGTCGCCAAAACCGCGCTCAAGCCGGATTTTGAAAACGAAGGAAACTATTCCGTTTATCCCGTGATTGCTTTCGGGGCGTGGTCGGACCCGATCGCCCAGGTCGGTTACGGGGCGCTTGAGGAGCCCTCCGAGTACCCGGAGCTTTTTGAGCCCGACCGGGTGGCCTTTGCCGGCGCTCCGGCGAATTTTACGATCCGGCGGGCGAAGGTTGTGATTAAAATGCCGCCGGTCGTTTATAAAAACGACAAGGCTAAAGCCAAAGTCTACATGGATGTGCCCGAGTACGCCCGCCAGGAACTCTCGGCGGAAGGAACTTTCAAATTGACCGGGCCCGCGGAGGTTGTTTTATCCAAGCTCGATCCCGACCGGCTCGAGGCGATTTCCGCGGACCCGGAAAAACCGACCGAGGCCCTGCTTCAAATGGATGAGAAAGCCGAGGAAGGAACCTATTACATCGAACTGAAGGCCCGGCTCCGGGGGTTCCCCGACGAATCCCAGCCGCTTCCGCACACGAAGAGTTTCGATTTTTCCCGTCAGAATAATCCCTTCCTCGGAGGCGATCTTAAAAAACTGCTGGAGCAAATGCAGGCGCTCGAGGGACAGGCAAGGGGCCTTCAGGAAACGCTCCAAAGCACCAAGGATGATTTTTTCCGCAAGGCGGGGGAGGCCTCGCAGGCTTTCGCGGAAGTGCATAATCTCGCGGCTAAGCTTGAAGCTTCCCTCACGGCGCTTGAATCCAAAGCCGGGCCGCTTTCCGAAACACTTGCCAAAATCGAGGAAAACTCCAGCGAGGCCGACCGCGCGGGCGCTGCCGTGGCTTCGTCCCATAGCGCGGCCGAGGGCCACGTGCTTGAGACCTGTGAGGCGGCCAAGGCTATGTCGGGGGTGACCGATCCCGGAAAACTCGGTGAGATGGTCGTTCAGGCGCGCGAAGCCAATGGGGCCTTTGCTTCGCAGAAATCCACATTTGATCAAGAGATTCAAAATGCGCGCACGGCTTCCCTGAATGCCGAAACCCTGCAGAATCAGGTGACGTCCGCGCTGTCTGAAATCAAGAAAGAGAAATTAGACACCAGCGCGCTTGAGGAGCAGTTCCAAAAAGGTTCGGCGGTAACCGGCGAGGGGGAGGGAGCCGTGAGTCAGGCGGAGACTTATGCCGGTCAGATTTCAGAAATCGTGAGCGCGGCCGGGGTTCTGCTTGAGCAGGCCGAGCCGATTCTTGCCGGCATCGAAGAGCCCTCGGCGAAAAGCGCGAATGAAGAAATGTTTAAGGAAATGCAGGCGCTCTACGGCCGTATCGGCGCGTATGGGGCTTCCGGGCCGGGATTCGCGAGCCAGATGCGCTCCAGATTAAGCGCGTTGCGTGAAGCCATGAGCGGGGCGGAAACCAAAATCAGCGAAGTCTCGGAACGCGTTTCCCAGCTCGATATGATGGTCCCCGATGAAGCGGCCCTTGCCCGGACCGCGGGCGCGGCCCAGAATGCGAAGGCTGCCTACGAAACCGCCTCGGCCTACTCCGAAGCCGTGGGACAGCTATCGGGTAACTGCGGGATCTGTCTTGCCGAGGCCGAGAGAATTTATGCCAAGCGCAAAGACCCGGGAGCGCTTACCGCGGCGATGGATTGTTCCGGCAAGCCAAACACGCGTGCGCAGTGGAATGCCCAAAAACTAGAGGCGGAATGCGTGTGCACGGAAGGTTTTAAGCCCAAAACGGACGGCGCGGGTTGTGAAAAATCCGTTGCGGACCAGATCCAGACGATCGATTGCTCCCAGTCGTCCGGCACCGTGCCGAGGGTCAATGATAGGGGAGAGGCTTATTGCGGATGCCTCAATAATCAGGTTTGGGATTCGGGGCAGGGACGCTGTGTTTCTCCCGCGGCCAACCAGCAGTCTTCTCTGCCGCCTTCCCCGGTGGACCCGCAAACCCAGGTGGCCCAGGCTAATTGCAGCGCTTATCCCGGGACTGTTCCTCAATGGAACGCGGCCATGGGGCAGGTGCAATGCCTTTGCGGTGCCGGCACGCAATGGAACGGATTTTCCTGCGTCTCTATACAGGATCAGGCGGGAAGCGGCGGCGCGTCCCAGGGTTATGGGGGCTCCGAGGATTGCAGCGCTTATCCGGGCACCTCCGCGGTTTGGAACGCGGCCATGGGGGGCATGCAATGTGTCTGTCCGCAGGGGACCCAGTGGACCGGCTCGTCCTGCGCGTCTGCGAACGCGAATCCTTACGCGGGCGGGCAGCAGGATCCTAATAATCCGTTTAATATTTTTGGCCAGCAGGGAGGCGGCGGATCCGCGGATTGCAGCGCATGGCCGGGCACCTCCGCGGTTTGGAATGCCGCGATGGGAGGTATGCAATGCGTTTGCCCGCAAGGCACGGAGTGGACCGGCTCGTCTTGCGTGTCGCCGAATTCTTACGCGGGCGGCCAGCAGCAGGACCCGAACAATCCGTTTAATATTTTTGGTGCGGGCAATCAAGGCGGTTCAAATGCTACGGATTGCAGCGCGTGGCCCGGCACTTCCGCGGTTTGGAATGCGGCGATGGGCGGGATGCAATGTGTTTGTTCACAAGGCACGCAATGGAATGGGTCTTCCTGTGTCTCACAAGGCGGAGAATCCACGACACCGCCCGCCAACAATCCGCCTGTCGATCTGATAAGTCCTATCGCCAATGCGGCTGCCGGTGGCGGACCAACTTTTCCTTCTCAACCGGCGGCCACTTCTTGTCCCGCCGGAACGGTTAATATCGGCGGGAACTGCTACACGCAAACTTCGGGCGGACCTGTGAGCGGGATGGGCGGCAATCAGCCGCCTCCGCAAATCCAGGGCGGCGGCGGAGGCGTGGGGCAGGGCAGTGATTGCCCGCCGGGCAGCATCAATCTTCTGGGTGTTTGCAGCGAAGCCTATGGCTCCCGCTGAAGGGCGCTTGAAAGATTTTTACCCGATTTTGTTTCGCTTCCCGGGGCAGTTTTTTTAGATTCTCACGGGAGCCTGAAAAAATCCGGGCCCTGCCGATGAGCCTCATATTTTCAGAAAAGAGCGCATGCGCACGTTAATTTTATGCCCGCAAAGAGAACGATTTGCCGATTGAGATTGGCAAAGAAAATGCGGCGTTTAAACGGGCGATAAGGCGGGCGGCGTCAAAGGGAGTATTTTAAAGCCTAAAGAGGACGGTTTTGGCCCCGTAGAGGTCTATCTCATCCCCCTGCACCCTATAGCGTTATGCAACATCCGGGCGCACTTCCCCCTGATTCTTTAAAAAGAGGGTTTTTAAGGTTGCCCCGGAGGCGATAAAATCCTATATTATCTCTCACTAGCGCTGCTCGAGAGATAACTGCAATCCAGCTTGAGCGTTGCGCAGCCCCCAAAAACTATGATCAAGGAAAATTTATTCACTAAATTTTTTCTGATAGCCGTTTGCTCCTCGTTTTTGTTTCCATCCCTCCTTCGAGCCGATGTTCCTTCCCGCGAAACCGCGGGTGTGGAGCAGGAGCGTTTTGAAAAAGCGCAGGCCGAAGAAGCCTCGCGCCGGCGTCAGGAAGAAACCGAAGAACCCCAGCCTGAAGTGACCGAAGAAGAAAGACCCTCGGGGCTTCCTTCGGGCGAGGCCACTTTTGTTTTGAAATCGGTGCGCGTCACCGGAAACGAAAGCATTCCTTCCGAGACTCTCGAAGACTTGTCGGCGAATTTTCTCGGAAGCAGCGTCAGCATTAATGATCTTAGAAAAATCGCCACTGAAATCAAAGATTACTACCGCGAGCGCGGTTTTATTGCCGCTTATGTTTATCTCCCGCCCCAGGATGTCACCGAAGGCGTTGTTGAAATCGCCGTGGTGGAAGGCCGTATCGGAAAAATTGAGATCAAAGGCAATCGCTGGTTTTCAGGGTCGGTTATTAAAAGAGCGCTTGGTTTAAGCGCCGGGAATATTCTTTTATACAAACAATTGCGAAGCGCCCTTACTTTTTTAAATAGAAGCCCCGATATCAAGGTCAAGTCGGTGCTGAAGCCCGGGATTGAAGAAAGAACCACGGATATCGAGATCAATGTCGAAGACAAATTTCCGGTTCACCTGGCAACCGACGTCAACAACCTTGGCACCCGCGACACGGGAGAAACCCGCTGGGGGGTCGCGCTCTCGGACACGAACTTGCTCGGACAAATGGATCAGGCCGAAAGCCGCTTTCAGATCGGCAAAGGCGCCTGGGCGGTCGGAACACGCTACAATATCCCGGTCCATTCCTCGGGAACCAATCTGGGTTTTTCCTATACCCGCTCCGCAGTAGACTTGGGCGGAGACTTTAAGGCCCTCGATGTCGAGGGTGACGCGAGCGCTTACGGATTTGAGATCCTCCAGCCGGTTTTCCGCGAGTCCTATATGGAAGCGGGTCTTGAGCTCGGGTTTGACTGGAAAGACATCCAAAACAAGATTCTGGGGGCCAAAGCCGGAACGGACAACTTAAGAATCCTTAATACCGGCATCAACCTCGACTTTACGGACGCCTGGGGCAGGACCTTTTTCCCCCATTCCTTTCATTTCGGCTTCGACACCTTCCTCGGGGGTTCCCACAAGACGGATTCCGCCGCGATCCGGGCGGGTACCGGGGGGCAGTTCTTCATTTATCGTACCTCTCTGGTGCGCTACCAACGCCTGCCCGGGGATTTGGCCATGGGACTTCGTGGGAGCGCCCAGTTGAGTCCCGACAGCCTGCCGCCTTCCGAACAGCTTCACCTGGGCGGGGCCTTTTCGGTCCGGGGTTATGCGGAAAGCGAATACCTGTCGGATTACGGCGGCCAGTTTTCAGCAGAACTCTTTATCCCGACCTACTTCTTTCCGGCGGATTGGAAACTGCCATTTTCAGAGGAGCCTTTGCGCCGGCAGATCCAGGCCGTCACTTTTTTTGATTTTGGGGCCGGGCAATTACGAAGGCCCTTTGGCGGGGAGGAAAGCAGCCGGACGCTCGCCGGGGCCGGGGGCGGTTTGAGAGTCCATCTTTTTGGAAAAGTTTTCGCGCGGTTCCAATGGGCCGGGGCCGTGGGTTCCACGCCCGATGCGGGTGAGAAAAGCGCGTTTTACTACGGCATATCCGCCGAATTTTTTTGAGTAGGACAGGTCGACACTAAAGAATGAAACCATTTCGAAGCCTTCTATATATAGGGATAGCCATCGTATCCGGCATCGTTTTGCCTGCCGAGGCAAATGCCGCGCCCATTGAGCTTAGCTCGGTCGATAACGGCCAGATCTCGATTGAGCAGGTGGATTCCTCGATCAACATCACGGCCACCGACGGCGCCATCGGCAACTTTCAGCAATTTTCCGTTCCCGAAGGGCTTACCGTCAATTTCATCCAGCCCTCCGAAACCGCCACAGTCCTGAACCGCGTGATCGGTCCGGACGCTACCGATATTCTCGGGATTCTTTTCGGCATGGGCCGGATCTTTTTGATCAACCCCAATGGGATTCAGATAGGGAGCCAGGCGGTGGTGAGCGCTTCGGGTTTTGTCGCCTCCACCCTGGATATCTCAAACGCGGACTTTATGGCCGGCCGCTACGCCCTGGCCCAGGACCCGTCGATGGCTCCCGGATCCGTGGTGAATGAAGGGCAAATTATGGCGGACCGGGGCGGTTTTGTGGCGCTCGTCGGGGGCAGTGTGAGGAACGAAGGACTTATTACGGCCGAAGAAGGCACGGTCGCGCTCTTGGGCGGGAGCCAGGTCACCCTCGCGATTGACCATGACGGCCTAGTCTCTGTGGCCGTGGATAAACCTCTGGAGTCTCCGGTCTATGACAGCGAGGGGCACCAGGTAAGTGACCTTGTGGCCAACGCGGGGACGATCCGGGCAAACGGCGGGGCGGTCATTATGTCCGCCAAGGCCGTCAACGAGGTTTTTGACAGCATTGTGAATCATAGCGGCATTGTCGAAGCCCAGTCGATTGGCGTAAAAAATGGCAGGATTGTTCTGGAAGGCGGGGATCAGGGGGTAGTCCGTGTTTCCGGAACCCTGGATGCTTCGGGTGGCGATGCGGGTGAGAACGGCGGCAGTATCCAAATTTTGGGAGATAAGATCGGTCTTTTTGATGGGGCAGAGGTTAATGCCTCGGGGGCCCTTGGCGGCGGCACCGCATTGATCGGCGGGGATTACCAGGGGATGGGCGGCCTGCAGCGCGCAAACTATACCTGTGTTGCCTCCGGAGTTTCGATTTCGGCGGATG
>JAHFHI010000065.1 GCA_023246995.1 Candidatus Omnitrophota bacterium | reverse complement strand
AGGATCCGGCGCATATGGCCGTCCATGGCTTCGCGCGCGATAAAAAGCCTCATAATCTGGCTTGTCCCCTCAATAATGGTATTGATCCTGGCGTCCCGCATCATGCGCTCAAGGGCATAGCCCTTTTCTCCGCGAGCTCTTAGCGACGGCCCGGTTTCATAACCGCGTCCACCGCGAATCTGAATCGCGCCGTCCACGATCCTCCAGCTGGCTTCCGTGCAGCAGAGTTTTGCCACAGCCGCCTCGAGCCGGATATCGGTTTTCTTGGCATCCGCCATATGCGAAGCAAGCTGGGCGACGCTGTCCATCGCAAAAATCGTCGCGGTCATGCCGGCGATCTTGGAAGCCACGGCTTCATGCTTGCCGATCGGATTGCCCCACTGCACGCGTTCATTGGACCATTTACGCACCACATTCAAGCACCACTTGGAAGCCCCGGTCACCGCGGCCGGCATGGTAAGCCGCCCGGTGTTCAGGGTCGCGAGCGCGAGCTTCAGGCCCTTGCCCTCGCCCCATAGAATATTTTCACGCGGAACTTTCACCTCCGTGAAACGCAACAGCCCGTTTTGAATGCCGTTTAAGCCCATGAAGCGGCACCGATGCACAACCTCGATTCCAGGCATGGTGCGCTCGACAATAAAAGCCGTGATCTGCTGTTTTTCCCGTCCGTTCACGGTCTTGGAAGGCGTTTGCGCCATCACTACCATGAGATCCGCCGCGGGTCCGTTGGTGCACCAGAGTTTCTCCCCCGAGATCAAAAAGTATTTTCCGTCTTCGACCGGCACGGCCTTTGTGGTCATGCGCGCCGGATCGCTGCCGACATCAGGCTCGGTCAGGGCGAAAGCGGAGATCGCCCCTTCGGCAAAACGAGGCAGATATTTTTTCTTCTGCTCCTCGGTGCCGAAAAGCAGAAGCGGCTGGGGCACACCTATCGATTGATGGGCCGAGAGCCAGACCGCCGTAGACGAACAGTAGCTTGCCACAAGATGAACCGCGCGGTTGTAATTAACCTGCGAAAGACCGAGCCCGTTATATTCTTTGGGAATTTTCATGGCAAAACAGCCAAGCGCGGCCAGGGCTTTCAAGGCTTTAGCCGGGATTTCACCCGTGCGGTCGACTTCATCGGGGTCAATCTGCTCTTTCAAGGTTTTCTCAAGACGCGCGAGGAACTCATCGCCTACGCGTTTGTCC
Organism: Candidatus Omnitrophota bacterium; assembly: GCA_023246995.1. Lineage (GTDB taxonomy): Bacteria > Omnitrophota > Omnitrophia > Omnitrophales > Aquincolibacteriaceae > JAHFHI01. The sequence continues at coordinate 5,815 of JAHFHI010000065.1, read as the reverse complement.
TCCGGGTTTTGCGCGGGAAAAGGAAGGATCAAATCCCAGCGCAGGCGTCCCTGAAAGAGCTCGGCCGCGAAACTAGGGAAATCCCACTCCGACTGCCGGGCATCTTCGGCAAGCTCAAGGGCTTTCAGCTTGCCTTCACCTAATCTTTTATCGAGAATCTCCATTGAGCCCCTTCGATCAATTTATAACGTTCTAAATCAAAGTATAGCCAAAGCTTTAAAAGATGCAATAGGACTTTTAAAAAATCTCAGACTTTTGATTAACCGACCTGGCAGAGCAGACCTTTTAAATATTCGCCTTCGGGATGAAAAATGCTGATCGGATGGTCCGGGGGATGGGAGGTCTTGGCAAGAATCCGCACCGGCTTGCGGGCGTCTTTAGCCGCGCCGAAAATAATTTTCTGAAAAAGATCAGGTTCAATGTGGGAGGAACACGAAAAAGTAAAAAGCAGCCCTTCGGGAGCGAGCCGCTTCATCGCCCAAAGATTAATATCCTTGTATCCCCGGCTCGCGGGCTGAATCTGGTGCCGGCCCTTGCAAAAGGCGGGCGGATCCAGAATGATCATGTCAAACTCCTGGCGGCTTGCCCGAAGATAATCAAAAACATCTTCGCGCACAAACGTGTGCGCCGGACCGGCAAGGCCGTTTCTTTCGAAATGAACCCGGGCGGTATTCAGCGCCGGCTCCGAGGATTCCACCGAAACGGTTTCCCTCGCCCCGCCCGCCGCGGCGTAAAGCGAAAATCCGCCGGTATACGCAAAACAGTTAAGCACCCGGCGGCCCGAGCTAAGCTCCCCGGCCCTGCGGCGGCTCTCGCGCTGATCAAGAAAAAATCCGGTCTTCTGCCCGCCGTGAATGTCCACGATAAAACCAAGACCGTTTTCCAGGATCTCGACAAAGTCCGGAGGTTCACTGCCGGCAAGACGCCCCATGCGTTTTTGCAGCCCCTCGGTCGTGCGCCAATCGCTTTCATCCTTTTCATAGATCCCGGCCGGATTAAACTCTTTCTGAAGGATTGAGACAATCACATCCCTCCATTTTTCCATGCCCGCAGTCAAAATTTGAAGCACCAGATAACCGGCGTAGCGGTCCACAATAAGCCCGGGCAGGAAATCACCCTCGGAATGAATCAGGCGAAAAGCATTCGTCCGCTCGTCGAAAAACCGGCCGCGCAGGGCTGCCGCCTTAAGGATCCTTCGCTCAAAAAAACTTTCGTTGATCGCCTCCTCTTCGAAAGTCAGCATACGGATGGCGATCTGCGAATGGGGGTTCAAATAGCCGATCCCCAAAAATTTTTCCTCCGAGGAAAAGACCCGCACCAGATCCCCCGGCTCAAAACTGTCGTCAATCTGGTCGAGGGCGCCCGAAAAAATCCAGGGATGAAAACCCTCGAGAGGCCTTTCTTTTCCTTCCTTGAGGATACAGCGGATGGTTTTCATACGGCTTACAGGAAAAAACCGACCAGGAGAGAAACGATGCCCGCCGCGACGCAATAAAACCCGAAGCGGGGAAAGCTCCCCTGCTTGAGGAATCGGACGAGAAAAATAATGGTGATATAACCCGATGCAGCCGAGGCCACGAACCCCGCGGCGAGCGCGTGCGGAGAAGCTTCGAGAAGGTCCATCCCGTCTTTAAGCTTGAGCAAAGCCGCTCCGGCCACGGCCGGGATCGAAATTAAAAGGGAAAACTTGGCGGCGTCCCGCCTCTCGATCCCCAAAAGCATGGCCGTCAGGATGGTCGCGCCGGAGCGCGAAATGCTCGGGATGATCGATACCGCCTGGGCCAGACCGATCCAGAAAGCGTCCCTCTGATTCATCTCATAAAGGCCGCGGGTCCCGTCCTGGAATTTTCCGCTCAAAACCAGAAGCACCCCGAAGAGAATCCAGATCACGCCCACTCCCGTAAGGGACCCGAACATGCGCTCAAAAGAATCCTGAAACGCAAACCCGATAAGCGCCGTCGGAATGGAAGCCGCAATCACAAGCCCGGCAGTCAGGGCCCCGGGGAATTCAGAGGCCAGATAGCGCCGGTCTTTTTTGACGAAAAAATTCCACAAAAAACTCCATACGTCGGCGGTAATGGCCCGGAGATCTTTGGCGTAATAGAGGCAGACCGCCATAAGCGTGCCCAGGTGGACGATGATGTCGAAGGCGAGCATGGGATCTTTAAACCCCATCAAATGCTGCGCGAGGATTAAATGCCCGGTACTTGAAACGGGCAAAAATTCGGTGAGCCCCTGGACGAGCCCGAGTAAAGCGGCCTGAAGGATATTCATGGCTAAAGGTACCGGTGTTCCTTTCTGTCTTTTAGCTCGCTTACAATTTTTCGGATCGATTCGCTTTGAGTTTTAGCACAAATTAAAAGCGCTCCCGGCGTGTCCACCACCACCAGGTCTTTGGCCCCGAGGAGCGCGATCAGGCGCTTGCTATCGCCTTTGACGATATTGCCCTCACTTTCAACCAACAGCACATTGCCGCGCACGGCATTGCCGTCCCGGTCCTTGTCCCAGAGCATCTTCATGGCGTGCCACCCCCCGAGGTCATGCCAGTCCATGTCCACCGGGATGGTGAGGATGCTCGGGAGCTTTTCCATCAGGCCGTAATCCATCGAGATGGCCGGCATGGCCGGATACCGCCGCCGCATATTGGCCGCGAAATTCCCTTTCCACATCGAGCGGCTGATCCGCCAGGCCCCGGTCATATACTTGCGCGCCGCATCCAGAAGATCGGCCGCCCTCCAGACAAAGATACCGCTATTCCAATAGAAACGCCCGCTTGTCAGAAACGCGCGCGCCTTCGCCGGATCAGGCTTTTCATGAAATCTTTTAAGCCGCCGGATTTCAAAGCCCCGCGATTTTTGATAGAGCGCCCCGGATTCCAGATAGCCATACCCGGTGTGCGCGGAAACGGGCCGCACGCCGAAAGTCACCGGAAGACGTGTTTCACGGGCGGCATCAAAAGCAAGCCTTAAAGCTTTTTGAAAAACTTTGGCCTTGCGGATCAAATGGTCGGAGGGAAGAATGGCAAGCACCGCCTCGGGGTCCCGTCGCAAAAGAAAATCGGCGGCTAGAATCGCGCAAGGCGCGGTATTGCGCCCGACCGGCTCGGCCAGGATTTGCGAAGGCTTCAACCCGGAAAGCTTCCTGGCCTGGCGCGCGTGATCGCGGGTCGTAACGACAAGCCACTCGCTAGGCCCGACAACAGGCCGGATGCGCTCGAGGGTCTGTTCGAAAAGGGTTTTTTTGCCGGCAAGGGTGAGAAATTGCTTGGGCCTGCCCGCGCGGCTTTCGGGCCAGAAGCGCGTGCCCGAGCCTCCGGCCATGATGACCGCCCAGTTCATCCGAGGACGCGCCTCAAGGCGCTGATTTTATCCTCCACAATCCTTCGGATTTCCTCAAGACGCGCGGCGCTCGCCGCTTCAAAGCGCATGACGAGAACAGGCTGGGTATTGGAAGCGCGCACAAGCCCCCATCCGTCTGAAAATTCAATCCTCGCGCCGTCAATATCCACGACTGTGTAGAGTTTTTTGAAATCTTCGACCGCGCGCCGGACCACTTCAAATTTGATCGCATCCGGGCAGTCCACCCGGATCTCGGGCGTTGAGACAAGCTCGAGAAGATCGGCGAGGAGCGCCGAAACCGGGGCCGTATCTTGAGCGGCCACTTCAAGCATCCGGCAGGCCGCGTAAATCGCGTCGTCAAAACCAAACCAGCGGTCTGAAAAAAACATATGCCCGCTCATCTCCCCGGCAAGCTCTGCGTGAGATTCTTTCATCTTGGCTTTGATGAGCGAGTGCCCGGTTTTCCACATCAACGGCCGGCCGCCCTGGCGCGCGATATCGTCATAGATGGTTTTTGAGCATTTGACGTCCCCGATAATAAGCGCTCCGGGTTTGCGTTTCAGAATCGCGCGCGCGTAAATGAGCAGAATCTTGTCGCCGGGAATGATGTTTCCCTTTTCATCAACCACGCCGATCCGGTCGGCGTCTCCGTCAAAGGCAATCCCGAGATGCGCCCCGACTTGCAAAACTTTTTTCTGCAGATCCCGAAGATTTTCCGGAATGGAGGGATCCGGATGATGATCCGGAAAGTTGGAATCAAGATTCGTGTAAAGCTCGATCACTTCATGCCCGAGTCTGCGTAAAAGCCCCGGCGCGACCGGGCCGCCCATGCCGTGGCCGGCATCCACCACAACTTTAAGCCGTCTTTCTTTCCCGAAAAGGCCCGCCGTGTAAGTTTCATAATCGCTTATAATCTCGCGCTTTTCCACAGTCCCAGCCCCGGAAATGAAATTGCCTTTTTCCATGATCTCGCGCAGGCCCTGGATCTCACTGCCGAAAAAGGACCGGTCGCTTAAATGAAGTTTAAAACCGTTATACTCCGGGGGATTGTGTGAGCCCGTAATCGAGATCCCGGCGTCGAGGCCAAGACGGGAAACGGAAAAATAAAGAAGCGGGGTCGCGACCATCCCGAGATCGGTCACCTGCATACCGCCCGAGGTGAGCCCTTCGCTAAGGGCCTTAAACAGGCGCGTGGAGCTTTTGCGCAAGTCATAGCCAACTGAAATTTTCCGCTTATTTTCCTTAGCCAGGGCCGTGGCCACGGCGCGACCGAGGGCCTTTATGACATCATCGGTGAGTTCCGTCTCGGCTAGACCCCGGATGTCATACTCGCGGAAAATATGGGCTGGGATAAGGCTTGTTTTCATGATTTGCTTGCTCTGGCCTTAGCAGGTTAAAAGCTTAGACGACCGCGTGAAACGCCCAGATTTTGAAGCATGCTGAAATAAATTTTTCAATGTCGATGAGGTGCTTCTTACGGCGCACCCCCATCAAAGGTTCGTCGGCTCCTATTCAAGTCCTGTCCGGCCGGTTCCCTCTTTGTTCCTAAAACTGGTGCGAGCGACAGGACTTGGCGCCTCCAGCCCGGCAACGGATTTTGCTCCCGCAAAATCCTCCGGGCCTCCGGTCGGCCATCCGCCTCCTCATCGGATGGAGGTGCTTCTTACGGCGCACCTCCATCAAAGGTTCGTCGGCTCCTATTCAAGTCCTGTCCGGCCGGTCCCCTCTTTGTTCCTAAAACTGGTGCGAGCGACAGGACTTGAACCTGTATGCCTTGCGGCGCCAGCCCCTCAAGCTGGTGTGTCTGCCAGTTTCACCACGCTCGCACGATAACTTTCTTAAAACTAGGCCTTACTTTTCTGCCGTTTCTCCTCGACCAGCTCAGCCTCTATCTGGGCCAGCTCGAGATCCAGCTTGCGCGTCTCTTCGATCAATGCCTGGATGTCCTCATCCGCCGAGCTCGCGGGGCGCCCCTGCCGGAGCGCCCTTTCATAAATCAACCCTCCGAGCTGGGCGAACTTCTTAGTCACGCGGTGCTCGACCGCGGCTTTCTCGAGAAGGAGCTTGGTCACATGCGCGGCTTCTCCGGCCTTTTCAGACATCAGCTTGACCGATTGCTTGGCCGCGCTAAAAGCATGGGTCATGGCTTTTTCAGCCTTTTTATAGAGCGTCTTCTTATCCATAAAATGAGCTTTCTATCATATGCGCCGAGGCATCCCGATGCAATCCCCTTCTTTTGAATTGCCTTTCGGGCTCAAACGGAATTTTTTGGCTGGGGGACTAGGATTCGAACCTAGACAGACAGATCCAGAATCTGTCGTGCTACCGTTACACCATCCCCCATCGAAACTCATGGCCTATACTTGCCGGAGCTTGGGAATTATATACGGGCCTTCGCCTTGACTTCAAGAAGCTTTATCCCGACAAATCGCGGGAGGCACGGCGCATTCGCTCGCGCACACGGGTGAGGAAATACC